>JBARBX010000191.1:0-4974 GCA_049793535.1 Steroidobacteraceae bacterium
GGAAGAAATCTTCGGACCGGTCTTGTCGATACTGACGTACAAGACGGAAGCCGAGGCCATTGAAATCGCCAATGACACCCAATTCGGCCTTATCGCCTACGTAAGCTCGGTGGACCCGGAAAGGGTCATCCGTGTGGCGCGCAAACTCGCCGCCGGACGCGTCCTGATCAATACAATAAGTCACGATCCGTTTGCTCCCTTCGGTGGGTTCAAACAATCGGGGTTGGGTCGCGAAGGCGGGATCTTCGGGCTGCAGGAGTACCTGGAACCCAAAGCGATCATCGGCTAACCCGAGGAATGTCAGCGCGATTGCTTCCAGACGAAATGCCGGCGAGAGAAAAAATGACCGTCCACGTGCCAGACCGTTTTAAAGCCGCGAACGCCTTTTGGATAGGGCTCGCTAAGATCGGACTTACGCCAGCAGCAGTCTTAAGCCAAGCTCGCTTGCCACTGACTGTTTACGACGGCAAGAGGAACCTCGTCACAACGGCGCAGTTCTTCGCACTCTGGCGTGCCGTGGGCGAGGTCTCCGGTGATCCGGCCGCGGGCCTAAAAATCGCCACCCAGATCGACGTTGGCAATCGGCCACCTTCAACTATGGCGGCCTATTATGCCCGTGACTACCGGGATGCCCTCACCCGCTTGGCTCGCTTCAAGCAACTGTGTTCGCCCGAGGAACTGAAAATCAAGGTGAGCAAGGACGAGTGCGTGATCGAGCCTGTGTGGCTCCACGCGCAGGAAGAAACGCCGCCCTTGTTGACAGACGCCGCGTTCGTCTCCTTCGTTGAACTGGGTCGCCGCGGCACAGGGCATTTGGTGACGGCGAAAAGGGTCGAACTGAAGCGCAGCGCGGAGGCGACAGGCTTCCACGAAGCCTATTTCAAGGGCGCGATCGCGTTCGGAGCGCGACGGAATGCGCTCGTCCTGCACGCGACCGATCTTGATCGGCCATTCCTTACCTACAACGCCGAGTTGCTTGACATGCTGAATCCGCAGCTCGAGCGCGCGCTTGAAGAGCGCCGTGCGCAAAGTTCGATCAGTGAGCAGGTGAAATGGATTCTCAAACGCCTGCTCACGGGAAGCCGACCGGAGATGGCGGCCGTGGCGCGCGAGCTCGGCTTGAGCGATCGGACCTTGCAGCGTCGAATCATCGATGACGGGGCAACCTTCCGGCAGTTGCTTCTTGAGGTGCGGCAGGAACTGGCGCAGGAGTATCTCAATCGCCCGGAGATGGATGTCACGGAAGTGGCATTTCTGCTCGGCTACGAGGATTCGAATTCTTTCTATCGAGCCTTCCGAACGTGGGAGGGGACGACACCCTCCCAGTTGAGGGCAGTCCTCCGTCGATCTGAAACTAGACAATAAGTGCAAAGAAGAAAGGTGACTGGCGGATCGCGTCGCAGCCAATATCCGGCGTCTGTTTTCCCCTCCACTAACTGATGAGGGCAAACTCAGTGCAATTTGAGGGAGATTTTGCACAAAGTATGATTTGTAACTAAATAATTTTATTAGAGATTTGCCGGCTGAGGGATTCGAACCCCCGACCTACGGTTTACAAAACCGTTGCACTACCACTGTGCTAAGCCGGCATTTCTTCGGATGTACGCGCTGCCCGTACCCCCTAAGGCCGACATTCTACCGTGGAGGCGGCAGGCTCGGCAGCACTTCGGCGAGCGCCGACCGCAGCACATCCACGTGCTCGAATAGTGTGTCGACATGGCCCCCGAATCCGTCGTTCGAACCGGCATCGAAGGTGATGAGGTGTTTGGGCTCGTTTGCCGCAGCGAAGAGCTTGAGCGCGTGTTCATACGGAACCAGGGTGTCGCCGCGGCTGTGGGCGATGATCACCGGAATGTGTACGGCGCTCATTCGGGCAAGCGAATTGAATTGCACGCCGACGGCGAGGCGCACCGGCAGGTAGGGATATCTGCCGGCAGCCGCGTCCGGAATCGACGTGAATGCGCCGAATAGAACCAACGCCGCCGCCTTATGTCGCGTGGCGAGCAGCACGGCCGGTCCCGATCCCAACGAGTGCCCCAGCAAGATGACGTGATCCTGCTGAACGCCGCGCCGCAGCAGTGCTTGATAGGCCGCCTCGGCATCCGCGTACATTTGCGCTTCGGACGGCCGGCCGGGGGTCAGCCCGAATCCATGGTAGTCGACATCCATCACATTGAACCCGAAGCGGCGCAGTGCCTCGCAATGACGCATCTGCCAGGGCGAAAAAGCTGAATCAGCATTGCCGTGTAAATGCAGCACCCAGAAACCGGTGTCGACTCCGCTGTCGGCGCGAAACACGAGACCTGCGAGGTCGGTGCTATTGGGTACCGGTATGGCCACCCGCTGCGCGTCCGCCGGGAATGCGCTGACCAAGTGTTGCCGGCTGCGTACCGCGGCAAACACCAGTTCGTCTTCGTGCGCTTTGAGCCAAATCATGGCAACCGTCACCGCCAGAGCCGCGAGCACTACGGCGCCGGCAACCACCGCCAGCACCGTCCTCGTAAGGCGCTTCGACACTAGTGCCAGCCGCTGACCGCCTCACGGGCGGCTTGATTGAGCGGGCGCGCGACGAGGCCGCTTTGCGACACCTTGATTTCGTACAGTGCGCCGTCGGCCATCGGAAGGAAGGTCGCGCTGCCGTAGAGCGCGTCGACCCACGGCATCCATGAATGGTAGCGGTGCACCAGATCCCAGGGATCGATGCGCTGGGGTGGATTCAGGGCGAATACGGTCCGGGCTTGCGCGCGCTCATCCTCGACGTTTGAGTATCGGCCGCTGAGCCGCTCCAGGCGGTATGCCGTGTCAAAACCGATCAGATTGGCGAACGCGTGCCATTTGAGCACCCGGGCATCCATTTGCCACTCATCGCCCTGCAATGAGAATTTGGCGTGCTCGCCGCTGGGGTAGGTCAAGACGGCGTCGAACTGGCGCGGCCCGGTACGGGTCAGTTGGAGCTCGCCGGCAGGTTGTTCGAAACTCAGGCGCTGGTAGGTGCGCATATTCGCGGCGAGCAGCAGGGCGCACACGCTGAGCAAAATGAGCGCGAGCGCGGTGGCGCCGGTCAATACGCCCCCAAATACCCTGCGCCGTCGTAGACGGCGGACCGCGGCGAACAAGAGCAGAACTCCTGTCAGCGCGACGACGACGATCAGTGCGGTGAATGTCATGGGGGAGTCTAACGGGAACCGGAACCGAACCTCATGGGACTAACAAAACACTTAGCCCGGTTCCGGTGTCTCGTTGCAGACCCCCATAGTTTGCTTTGTTTCCAATGATTTGCAAGTAGTCTGGCGAATTGCGCCGGTGCGCCGCTCGCGCGGCCCGCGGCGAGAGCGTGGTAGGCTTATTAACAGACTTTAATTAATTGACCACTGGGTGTTAACCACGTTCGGCCCAGTGTGGCGGTCCAAATGCGATTACGTATCCCGCGCAACGTCGGCTTGAGGTTGGCTAGCTAATGTGGATTGTTGAAGTTGCGCTGCGACGGCCATACACGTTTCTGGTGATGGCGCTGCTGATTCTCCTCGCCACGCCCCTCGTGCTGCTCAAGATGTCGACGGATATCTTTCCGGAAATCAACATTCCGGTCATCAGCATCGTTTGGACCTATAGCGGGTTGTCGGCCCAGGAAATCGGCCAGCGCATCACCGCGGTCAATGAGCGCAGCCTCACGACCACGGTCAACGACATCGAGCACATCGAATCCGAATCCTTGTCCGGTTTTTCGATCATCAAGATCTTCTTTCAGCCGAACGCCAACATCCCAACCGCCATCGCCCAGGTCGTGGCCATCGAGCAGGCGCAACTGCGCCAATTGCCGCCCGGCATTCTGCCGCCGCTGGTCATCAAATACTCCGCATCCAGCATCCCGATCATCCAACTCGGTCTTTCGAGCCCGAGCATGACGGAGCAGGCGGTATTCGATGCGGCGGTCAATTTCTTGCGGCCCCGGCTCGTGACCATTCCGGGAGTCGCCATTCCCTGGCCCTATGGCGGTAAGCAGCGCGTCATTTCCGTCGACCTCGACACCAATGCGCTGCTTGCCAAGGGGCTCACGCCGAACGATGTGGTCAATGCCATCAACACCCAGAATCTGGTGCTGCCGTCGGGTACCGCGAAGATCGGGGCGACGGAGTACGTGCTCTCCACCAACAGTTCGCCGGATACCATCGCCGGCCTCAACAATATCCCGGTCACGACCCGAAACGGCGCGACCACCTATCTCTCGGAAGTGGCGCACGTGCGCGACGGATTCTCGCCGCAAACCAATATCGTGCGCCAGAACGGCCAGCGCGGCGTTCTGGTCTCCATCATCAAGAACGGCGGCTCCTCGACGCTGGATATCGTGCGTTCCCTGCTCGCGCAATTGCCGATCGTCGAGCAGATTCTGCCCAAGGACTTGAAGATTACCCCGCTGTTCGACCAATCGGGCTTCGTTCGAGCCGCCATCAGCGGTGTGGTGCGCGAAGCGTTGATCGCCGCTTGTCTCACGGCGGCACTCATTCTCGTGTTTCTCGGCAACTGGCGCAGTACCTGCATCATTGCCGTGTCGATTCCCCTGTCGATCCTCTCCTCGATCATCGCCCTGTACCTGATAGGGGAGACCATGAACATCATGACCTTGGGCGGGCTGGCGCTCGCCGTGGGTATCTTGGTCGACGACGCCACGGTGACCATCGAAAACATCGAGCGCCACATGCATTTGGGCTCGGACTTGCACAAGGCCATTCTGGAGGGCGCCGGTGAAATCGCCGTCCCGGCCCTGGTCTCCACGCTGTGCATCTGCATCGTGTTCGTACCGATGTTCTTCTTGTCGGGTGTCGCCCGATACCTGTTCACACCGCTGGCCGAGGCCGTGGTTTTCGCAATGCTGGCCTCGTACATCCTGTCGCGGACCCTGGTGCCCACTTTGGTCATGTTGATGATGGACCACGGGCCGGTGAGTTCGACCGCCTCCCCAAGCTTGTTGCAGCG
>JBARBX010000192.1:0-10986 GCA_049793535.1 Steroidobacteraceae bacterium
GCTCTGCGATGACGTCGAAGCCCGCGGTCGACCGGCGCAGCGGCGCAGCGCGGGTCGCCTGTCGCGCGCGCCGTTCCAAGGCTTGGAAGGATTCGTGCCGCAGCGCTTCAGCCACGCGTGCCGAGCTCGCGGCGGCCATGTCGTCCAAGAAGCCGCTCGCGGACCCCGGCGTGGTTGTGGTCTTTTTAGTCATCGGCTTTGCGCCGCGAATTGCCGCAGCCGCAGCAGCCACTGTCGTGCACGGCCGCTGCCCACGCACCCTCGTGCCTGGTCGATTCCCGCAGCAATGGTGGCCGCGCGGCCGGCGATGAACAGGGCGAGGCCGCTCTGCAGCGCGAGGGCCTCCAGATGCGCGCCGACATCGCGGCCCTCGAAGACCTCGATCAAGGCCTTAAGATTCGCCGCGGCATCGCCGCCCTTAAGATCGCTCGACCGGCACGGCGCGAGAGCGAAATCGCGCGGATCGATTTCGATGCGCCGCACGGCGCCGCGGGTGACATCGAACGCGAGGAAGGGCCCGATGGGGGTCGCTTCATCCCAACCCGCGGCGCCGTGCACCACCCAGGCCCGCTCGATGTCCATCCCCGACAAGGTGCCGGCCATCAACTCCGCGGTCGGTGCGTCGTACGCGCCGATCAAGCGGAAGCGCGGTGCCGCCGGATTCGTCAACGGGCCCAGAAGATTGAAGACGGTGCGAATCCCGAGCGCGGCGCGAATGGGCGCCACCGCCTTCATCGCGGGATGAAAGTAGGGAGCGAACAAGAAAGTGAATCCGGTGCCCGCAAAACAGCGTGCCGCTTGGGTTTCGTCCAGGGGCAGGGCAAATCCCAGCGCCTCGATCAAATCCGCGCTGCCGCTGCGGCTGGTGATGGAGCGGTTGCCGTGCTTGACCACGGGCAGGCCGCAGGCGGCGGCGAGCAACGCCGCTCCGGTCGACAGGTTGAGGCTGCCGGAGGCATCGCCGCCCGTACCCACGATGTCGATGGCGTCAAGCCCCGGCGGCAGATCGGGCTTACGCGCCAGGGAGCGCATGGCGCCGGCAAAACCGCGGACCTCATCGGCCGTGACGCCCTTGGTGCGCAAGGCCGCGAGCAATGCGCCGGCCATCGCCGGTGGCAGTTCGGGTGTGGTGAGCAATGTCATGAGTGCCGCGGCCTCCGGTTCCGAGAGGTCGCGGCCTTGCACGAGGTGGTCGAGGATGTGGTGCGGGCTGGTCACGGCGATCAAGTCTTGAGGAAATTGTCCATCAGCACCGGGCCGTCCGGCGTGAGCACGCTCTCGGGGTGAAATTGCACCCCTTCGATGGGCAGCGTGCGGTGCCGCACACCCATGATTTCCCCTTCCGCGGTGCGCGCCGTCACCTCGAGCAGGGACGGAATGCCGTCCTCGGCGGCGATCAGCGAATGATAGCGGCCGGCGTCGAACTTGGGCGGCATGCCGGCATACACGCCCTTGCCGTCGTGCGTCACGGGCGACACCTTGCCGTGCATCAGCCGCGCCGCGCGCACCACCTTGCCGCCGAATACCTCCACCACGGATTGATGACCCAGACATACGCCGAATATGGGGATCCGGCCGGCGAACGCCGCGATCATGCGCATCGAGACTCCGGCATCTTGCGGGGTCCCCGGACCGGGCGAAATGACCAGGTGGGTGTGATTTTGCGCCAGGGCTTCATCGACGCTGATGGTGTCGTTGCGATGGACGTCGACTTGGGCTCCCAGCACCAGGAATGCCTGCACCAGGTTGTAAGTGAAGGAGTCGTAGTTATCGATCAACAAGATCTTGGGTCGCATCAGAGCCCCTCCGCCGCGAGCTCGAGTGCACGCCGCAGCACGGCGCTTTTCGCCATCAGCTCATCGTATTCCGCCCGAGGGGAGCTGTCGGCGACGATGCCGCCCCCCGCCTGGTAGCTGTACGAGTCGCCGCGAAACACCAGTGTGCGGATGGTGATCGCCTGATCCATGTCGCCGCGCCGGCCGAAGTAGCCGACCGTTCCGCCGTAGAGTTGCCGGCCCACCGGTTCGAGTTCGTCGATGATTTCCATGGCGCGCACCTTCGGCGCTCCCACCAGAGTGCCGGCGGGAAATGTTGCGGCAAAGAGGTCGAAGGCATCCTGTCCGCCCGCCAATATTCCGTTGACGCCGCTGACGATGTGCATGATGTGGCTGTAGCGCTCGATGACCCGGTACGGATCGACGACCACCGAGCCCGCGGTCGCGACCCTCCCCAAGTCGTTGCGCGCCAGATCGACCAGCATCACGTGTTCGGCGTTTTCCTTCGGGTCGGCCAGCAGCTCCGCTTGCAGCGCGGCATCGTGGGCCGCATCCCTGCCGCGCGGGCGGGAGCCGGCGATGGGCCGCAATTGCGCGAAACCGCCATGGCATTTCACCAGGGCCTCGGGCGATGAACCCACCACCGTGATATCGCCCAACTCACAGAAGTACATGTAGGGCGACGGATTGAGCAGCCGCAGCGCCCGATACACCTCGAAGGGTGCGAGTTGGTGGCGCCCCTCGAATCGCGAGGCGAGCACGAGCTGATAGACATCCCCGGAGGCGATGTATTCCTGCGCGCGGCGCACCCGGGCCGCATGCGCCTCTTCGGTCAACGACGGCGTCGCGGGCGTGAAACTCCCGGGCGCGAGGCTGACCGGGACCGCACCGCGCAGCGCCCGCATCACCTCCCGGCGCAGGCTCTGCCGATCGGATTCGCTGCCGTCGTGGAGCAGCGCCACGGTGCGCGTCAGGTGATCGAACACCAGCAGCGACCGCGGCGCCACGTAGTGCGCGTGCGGCGTTTCGGTCGAATCGAGATTGCGGCCGGGCACGCGCTCGAAGTAGCGCACCGCATCGTAGGCCGTGTAACCCACCAAACCGCCGAGCAAGGGCACACCCGGCACTTCCGGCAGCGGCTTCGGCGCCTGAGCCAGCGCGCGCCGCAGCCCATTCAAGAGCTCGATCTTGGACGTCGGCCTGGGGAAATGCTCGCCGCCGATATCCAATCCCGCGGCATCCAGGCGCACTTCCAGGCAATCGCCGAATCCGATGAAGGAGTAGCGCGCCAGCCGCTCTCCCCCCTCGACGCTCTCGAGCAGGAATCTCGGCCGAAACGGCGCGAGCTTGAGATAGGCCGACACCGGCGTATCAAGATCGGCTGCGATGTCAAACGGCGGCTTCATGTGCGACCTTTGCGAATCCTGCGGACAATAAAAAACCCACCACCGGCTTTGAGGCGGAGATGGGTTCTGGATACCGACGAACTAGATGAAAACGATCGACCAGCGCCCACGCCTCAAGAGCGGGTGCGCCACCACCAAGTGCTGCCTGGAATGCGTGCGGTCGACATGGCCTGAGTATCGCCTTCCCGAGCGAGCAGCGTCAAGCGCGGGCGCTACGGGTGCCGCCGCCTTAGGGTCGGTCTAGCCGGAAGTCTTGAGTTTCTTCTTGAATTGACGGGTCAGGTCGACGAACCGCGGCGTAAGGCCAATGTCTTCGTAGACCGGGTCGCCGTGATCGTCGCGCGAAATGACCTTCGGACCGCGTTCGTAGGGCATGGCGGCCGCGATTTCATCGAGTGCGGCATGCAAGAGGTCGGTCACCATGGCCTCGACGGGCTGGCCGGGAAACAGCTCACCCAAGGCGTGCAAGCGCGCGGCATCGTCCAAATCCAAGCGGATCGAGTACTCCTTCGCCGTGCGCACGGGCGCCGGATCTTTCTTCCATCGATCGAGCAAGGGCTTGAATTTCACGACTACTCCGCCATACCGGAAGAATCCAGCATTATAGAGGAACCTTGGCGGCACACCCCACACCCTTAGAGCCTCCGGCAGCCGACCCGAACGGCCTGCAGCGCGGCATGTTCGGCGTGTTCGCCTACGGCGGCCGCGCGCTCGAGCTCGTCTGGACCACCAACAAGGCGCTCAGCATCGGGCTTGCCCTGTTGACCGTCGTCGCCGGTACGCTGCCGGCCGCGATCGCCTATGTCGGCGCGCAGATCGTGGACGCCGTCATTCACGCCGCCGATTTGCATCGGCACTCGGGTATCGCGCTGTTCGCCCCGGTGTTGAAGTACGTCGCGCTCGAGGCGTTGCTGGTCGCGGCGACCTCGATGGCTCAACGCGGCATCTCTCTCGCGCAATCCCTGCTGCGCGCGCAATTGGGCCAGCGCGTCAACGTCATGATCTTGGAGAAGGCGTTGACGCTCGATCTGACCCAGTTCGAGGACTCCGAATTTTACGACAAGCTGACGCGCGCGCGGCGCGAGGCCTCGAGCCGGCCCTTGAGTCTGGTGATGCGCACCTTCGGTTTGTTGCAGAACGCCATCTCACTGGTGTCCTTCGGCGGCTTGCTCATCCGCTTCTCGCCATGGGCCGTGGTGCTCCTGATCCTCGCCGGGCTGCCGGCATTCCTGGCGGAGGCGAAATTCTCGGGCGAGGCATTTCGCTTGTTCCGCTGGCGTGCTCCCGAATCGCGCATGCAGATCTATTTGGAATCGGTACTGGCGCGCGAGGACAGCGCGAAGGAGGTCAAGCTATTCGAACTCGGTCCCCGCCTGTTGGATCGTTACCGCGACATATTCACGCGCCTGTATCGGGAAGATCGCGATTTGACTCTGCGCCGCGACGGCTGGGGATTCGGCTTGGGATTGGTCGGCACGGCAACGCTATACGGGGGCTATGTGTGGATCGCCGCGGAAACCGTGTTGGGCGCCATGACGGTGGGCCAGATGACCATGTACCTGATGTTGTTTCGCCAGGGTCAAACGGCGGTGAGCGCCGCCCTGTCGGCGGTCAGCGGTTTGTACGAAGACAATCTTTACTTGTCGAATCTCTTCGAATACCTGGAGCAGCCCACCGGCGGCAGCAGCGGCGAGGCGACCCGCGGGCCAGACCCCGGCGACGGCATCCGCTTCGAGAACGTGGAATTCGTCTATCCCGGCGCCTCCGCCCCAGCGCTTTCCGGCGTCGACTTGCACGTCCGGCCGGGCGAGAGCCTGGCGCTGGTCGGGCAAAACGGCTCGGGCAAAACCACCCTGATCAAGTTGCTCACCCGCCTGTACCGGCCCACCCGGGGGCGGATTCTATTGGACGGGCTGGATCTCAAGGACTGGGATGAGACCACGCTGCGGCAGCGGATCGGCGTTATTTTTCAGGATTTCGCGCGCTACCAGATGCGGGTGGGCGAGAACATCGGAGCGGGCGATGTGCGTGCCTTCGAGGATGAGACGCGCTGGCGCAGCGCCGCGGCGCAAGGCCTGGCCGCAGAATTCGTGGAGACGCTGCCGGCCGGCTACCACACCCAGCTCGGCAAATGGTTCAAGGACGGCCGCGAGCTGTCGGGCGGACAGTGGCAGAAGATCGCTCTGGCCCGCGCCTTCATGCGCAACGAGGCGGATATTCTGGTGCTCGATGAGCCCACCGCCGCCATCGACGCCGGCGCCGAAGCGGAGGTGTTCGAGCACTTCCGTGAGCTCACGCGCAACCGCATCGCCATTGTCATTTCGCATCGATTCTCGACGGTGCGCATGACCGACCAGATATTGGTGCTCGAGGAAGGCCGTATCGTCGAGCGCGGCAGCCATGAGTCGCTGATGGCGGCCGACGGCCGCTATGCGAAGCTGTTCACTTTGCAGGCACGCGGGTATCGTTAGCAGATGAATACCTCGACCACACGGGCGCGCGACGCCTGGTCCTCGATCGCCGGCACCGTAGGCATGATCGCCGGCACCACGGGCTTGATCGCCCGCACCGTGCGCGTGAGCGCCGGCGTGCTGGCGTTGGGCGTACTGGTGTTGAGCGCCGTGGCGTCGAGTGCCGCGGCGGCATCGGGGCCACCCGCCGTTCGCATGGGGCTGTACCGCGCAGTGCTGACCCTGCCCGCGGGGGAGTTGCCCGTCGGGCTCGATCTTAAGCGCGAGGGTGCGGCCACCGTGGGCTATCTCCAAAATGGCCCCGAGCGGTTGAAGCTGGACGAGGTGACGGTGGCCGGCTCCCATTTGGAAATTCGCATGCCGGGCTACGAGAACCGCCTCATCGCCGATGCCAAGGGCGATGAGCTCGAGGGCGAGGTGATCTTGGTCAAGTTGGGGGGCAAGCAGCAGCACATTCCGCTGCATGCCCGGCGCGGAGCGACGTTCCGCTTCTTCGAGACCGCCGCGACCGACCCTGCGGATGTATCGGGCCGCTGGGCAGTCACATTCACCGATGAGTCCGGCACGCCGGCGGCGGCGGTGGGCGAGTTTTCACAATTGCGGGACACTGTCACCGGTACCTTCCTGACCGACACCGGCGATCATCGCTACCTTGCCGGCCAGGTCCGGGGCAACGAGCTGTACCTCTCCACCTTCGACGGCGCCCATGCCTTCCTGTACAAGGCGAAGATCACGCCTGAAGGCCTGCTCTCGGGCGATTTCTGGTCTGGACCCGCCTATCACGAAAAATGGAGCGGTAAGCGCGATGCGCATGCCGCGTTGCCCGATGCCTATGCGCTCACCAACATGCACTCGGGCTCCAAGCATTTCGATTTTGCCTTCCCCGATCTCGCCGGCAAAACGGTGACCTCGCAGGATGCGGCGTTTCGCGGCAAGGTGATGATCGTCGCGCTCGCGGGCAGCTGGTGTCCCAATTGCCATGACGAAGCGGCATTTCTCGAGCCTCTGTACCGGCAATATCGCGGCAAGGGCCTCGAGATCGTCTCCTTGATGTTCGAGCATTTCGGCGACTTCCCGCAGGCCGCCGCTGCCACGCAGCGGTTCCGCAATCACTACGGCATCGAATACACCACCCTGATCGCAGGCATCTCCGACAAGGACGAGGCGGCGAAAAAGCTGCCGATGCTGGAGCGCGTCTACGCATTTCCCACCACCGTCTTCGTCGACCGCAAGGGCAATGTGCGCAAGATCCACACCGGCTTCTCCGGTCCGGCCACGGGCGCTCATTACACGGAGTTCGTGAACGAGGTCAAGGCCACGCTGGACCAACTGCTCGCGGAGTCGTGATGCCGTCGTTCGATGTGGTCTCGGAAGTCGACACTCATGAATTGACCAATGCTGTCGATCAGGCGATCCGCGAGCTGGGGCAACGTTTCGATTTCAAGGGTACCGATGCGGCATTCGAGCTGGAAGAAACCACGGTGACCATGATTGCCCCGGCCGACTTTCAGCTCAAGCAGATGCTCGAGATTCTCAAGCTGCGCATCGCCAAGCGCGGCATCGACATCGCCTGTCTCGAGGTGAAGGACCCGGAGGTGAATCTCGCCAGGGCCAAGCAGCTCGTGATTCTGAAGCATGGAATCGACGCCGACGCGGGCCGCAAGGTGTCGCGGCTGATCAAGGACTCGAAGCTCAAGGTGCAGGCGCAGGTCCAGGGCGAGAAGGTTCGGGTCACGGGCAAGAAGCGCGACGATCTCCAGGAAGCCATCGCCTTTCTGCGCAGGGCGGAGGTCGGGGTGCCGCTGCAATTCAATAATTTTCGCGACTGATCGCTACGGCGCCGATCCCCGCGACAAATCCTGGTAGATTTCCGGGCTCATTTCCGGCAACTTGCGCACGAACGCGCGCTGGGCCGGCTGCATCTCCTCCTGCGCAAGATTCGGCGGATGCGGATAGAGTCCCGGGCGAATGTCGGATTGGGTCACCCCGGGCGCCAGATGGCAGCCGGCACAGAGTTCCGCGTAGCGCCGTCCACGCCCAAGGCGGCGAGAGCGGCGGCGATCGCCGCGCCGATTCTTCTGCCCGTGCACGTCGGCGGTTTCACTGGACGACGATCGTCCCGATCATGCGCGGATGAATCGAGCAGGTGAAATGGTACGTGCCGGGTTTGTCGAATTTGAACGTGAAGCTCTCGTTCGTGTCCATGGCGCCGGAGCGGAACAGTCCCGTGTCGCTGACGACGCTATGCGGTTCATCGTCCATGTTGGCCCAGGTCACGGTGGCGCCCGCTTTGACCGTCAATGAATTCGGCACGAACATGAAATCCTTGACCACGATCCGATTCGGATCCGGGGTTCCCGCGATCAACGGACCGCTGAGGGTAATTCCCCACAGTGCCGCAGCGTAAACTGCCGACCGCCGCGATTGCCGTCGCCTGAAAGTCATGTTCATGCTCCTAAACGATCGTCGTGTCGTTGAGCACCAGTGAGCGCGGATGCCTGACCTCGGACACGCTGGTGATCCCGAGCATCCGGAGAAGTTGATCAGCCGGCACCTTGAGGGGTCCGGGTCCGGGTCCCACGCCGGCGACGGGTTGCGGGTAGGAGGTCGAGCGGGCCGTGTGAAAGGTCATGTTGCCTTCGACTTTCTGAACGATCTGATGAATGTGGCCGTTCAGCACGGTGACCGAACCGAACCGCCGCAATTGGGCCAGCACCTGATCCGCATCGGCCGTTCCCCAGCCCCAGGGCTCGTAAATGGTCCAGAGCGGCATATGCGCGAAGACCACGATGGGCGTGCTCGAGGTTTTTCCCTTCAAGTCGGCGGTGAGCCAGGCGATTTGATCGGCGCCCAGGGTGCCGAGGCCGCCCGGTTTGAACTCAAGCACATTGATGAGCGCGATGAAGTGCACGCCGGCGTGATCGAAGCTGTAGTAGCCCTTGTTGCCGGAGGCCTTGCCGAACCGATTGAAGTATTCGGTCACCGTCGCATCCGCGGTGTCGTGCTCGCCGGGCACCGTATGCATCTCGCCGGCGCGCAGGCGGGACAACAGCTGCTGTGCCGTGTCGAATTCCGCCGGCTTCGACAAATGCGTGATGTCGCCCGTGTGGATGATGAGGGCGGGCTGATCGGACATACCGTTGACGAGGTCGATGGTCTGGGTGAGGGTTCCGTTGACGTCGGGATTCGCGTCCTTGTTGAACCCGATATGCGTATCGCTGATCTGGACGAACAGCGGCTTGCCCAGTGCCGACGCGCCGCGTTTGTCGGCGCCGGCCATGGCCAGGTCGATGGGGGTAAACACGCCGCCCGACAGCGCGAAAAGGGTGCCGGCTCCGCCATAGGCCATGCATTTCAGGGCTCTGCGCCGCGACTGCAGCAGTTTATCGTTCGACACGGTCGTCTCCTTGTTGAGTTCAGGAGAGAAGACTTCGCGCCGCGCCGATTTATTCCCGAAGCAGCCGCACCAGCGCGTCGAGCTCGTCCAACGCCGTGTCCGAAATCGCGCAGTAGGCGAGGTCTCCGGTCTTCCAGAAGACGAGATGGTAGCCGCTGCGCGTGGCATTGCCGGGCAATGTGCGCCCGTTGGCCGCCCAGCTGAAGACATTGATGAGGTGCGCACCGTGCTGGTACACCACTACCGCTGAGCGCTGGTGGTCCAGATAGTCCACGCGTCCGCCGACGAGGCGATAGCCCTGCTGCTCGAAATCGGCGACCACCGGCGACACGTCGGCGTGGCCTGCGAACCAGGGCTTGACCGTGTGCCGGTCGGTGGATACCACATCGATGAGATGATTTGGCATGAGCGACCGCACATGGGCGTTCACCAACTCATCGGTCAAGGGGTTGACGAGCCGCGGCACCAGCAGAAACATCGCGAGGCCGGCCGCCAACGCGGTGGCGCCCACTCCTCCGAAGGCACCCGCCCAAAACGAACGCACGCGCCGATTTCGCGGGCCGGGAGCCATTCGGGGGTCCGGAGCCGGGCGCGGAGCTTCGGCGGCGCTGTCCCGATCCAGTGCCAGCGCAATCTTGGCGCGAAGCTCCGGGGGGGCGCGCTCCACGCTTGAGTCCTTGCGAAGTGCGGTACGCACCAGTTCGAGATCCTCGAGCAGCGCCCTGCAGTCCGCACAGTGCTCGATGTGACGCTCGATGTCGACGGCCGAAATCGCGTCGACTTCGCCGTCGAAATAGGCCTGCACGCGCAGGGATTCAGCGCACTGCACGCGGTTCCCCCTCCACTTCCTTGAGCCATAGCTCCTTCAGCGCGGCGCGCGAACGCGCGAGCCGCGACATCACCGTGCCGACGGGCACGTTCGTGACGCTCGCTATTCGGCGGTAGTCCATTTCCTCGATTTCCCGCAGCATCAACACCGTGCGATGTTCCTCGGGCAGCGCGGCAATCAGCCGATCGAGGGTGCGTTGCTCGTCCCGGCGGATGGTGTCGTCTTCCGGATCGGGCGTCTTCGCGGTCATGGCATAGCCGTCCTGTGCATCGTTTTCCTCCGGGAGCGGCACGAAGCCGCGGCGTTGCCGCTGTTTGAGCGCCGTCGAATGACAATTTCTCACTATCGTTAGCAGCCATGCCTTTGCATCGGAGCCTCTCAAGGCGTCGAAGCCGCGAAAAGCGCGCAGGATCGCCTCCTGCACGACATCGTCCACCTCGCCGGGCGCGGGCGACAGCCATCGGGCGAATCTGTACGCAGCATCCAAATGCGGCAAAACCTGCGCCTCGAACCGGGCGCGTTTGTCATCCATGAAGGGTAAGACTCATTGCCGGGCCAGTTTATTCCCTTCCCGGGAGCCTGGTACGCAGAGAGCGCCCTGGTTGGCAGAGAACCCTTGGGCTGCGAAAATGACCTCCCAATTCCCGGAAGCTCGACCCTTGCGACATTCCGTTGCCGTTCTGCTGCTCGCGGCCTGCCCCCTTTGGGGGTGCGGCGCCGCCGCCGCGGCCGCAACGGACCACCCTCGAATCATCGGGTATGCGACCCGCTGGGACGCGGCGCGAACCCAAGACATAGGCTCAATCGACACTCTGATCTTCGCCTTCGCGAACCTGGTCGGCGGCCGCGTGACTCTCGATGCGGCCGGCGAGGCACGCCTGCGCGGTCTCACCGCGCTCAAGGCGACCCACCCTGAGCTGAACGTGGCGATCTCGGTTGGCGGCTGGGGCGCCGGCGGATTCTCCGAGGCCGCGAGCAGCAAAGCGGGACGTCGGGCATTCGCCGACAGCGCCGCACGGCTGGTGGCCTCGCATGATGCCGACGGCCTCGATGTCGACTGGGAATATCCGGGGCACGGCGAAGCGGGCATCCAGTCCAGCCGCACGGA
>JBARBX010000193.1:0-11713 GCA_049793535.1 Steroidobacteraceae bacterium
CCCGTCAAGTGGGCATCACCATCGACTACCGGCTGGGCGCACGACACTGATGATGGCAGCTCGGCCCGCCGGGCGGGTCTTCGCCACTGCTACATTCTAAAAAAGTAAGGAAGGGCCACCAGCGCGATTCCCAATGCAACCAACAGAATCGTGTTGGAAATGAAGTAGGGGAAGATCATCAACACGAGGCCGCAAACCAACGGCGCCACTCTCTTCTGCTTTTTGCCATAGATGAAAAAACCCAGGCCTATCGAGCCGAACAGCAGTCCCCACAGTAGCGATGAGGTGTCCAACGGCTTCAACGCGCTGCCGGAATTCTCAGGAACATATTTCTATCCGGTTGCCGTCCGGATCGATGACGACGCTCTCGTAGTAACCGTCGCCGGTACGCCGAGGACCGTCGGCAACCGTGACCCCGTCGCTCCGCAGGCGCGTCGTCAGTTCATCGACAGCGCGCTCGGATCCCACCGATATCGCCAGATGTGCAAGTCCAAGGCGCTCCGCTCCCGGAGCGAGTTGAGCCAACGACAGCGACCTCGTCGTCATCGCTTCGAGGCGCGCGCCGCCGTCGAAACTGAGGAAGCATGACTCGAATCCCTTGGCGGGGTTGACGTAGTGAGGACCCGCGGTTGCACCGAAATACGCGGTGTAAAAATCCTTGCAACGGCCGAGATCGGTGGTCCAAATCGCGACGTGTTCTATCCGCACCGGCACCGCCTAGGGATGAGTAATCCGCACATCGGCAATCCAATTCCTTTGTCTGCGCGCAAGACGCGACTGCAGCTCCTCGCCTTCGAAATCGGCGCCCTGCCGACGCAACCGCGCCGGGTCGAAATTCTCAAACGTATTGACGTTGACGACGGCGTAAAGCCGGCCCGCGATTTCACTGGTGACGATCGGAACCGCGCCGCAGCGGGCGCAAACGTAAAACGTGGCTGTCTCCGTACCGAACGCGTACTTCGAGACGATGTCCGCCCTTCGTATGGCGACGGAAAGTTTCGCGTCCGGATGGGAAGTCCAAACTCCGCCATGCTTCATGCAAAAAGAGCAGCCGCATGCGCGCGCGGCGACATCCGGGGTCGCGCCGGGCCAGTCGAGCACGAAACTCAAGTTCTTGCAGTGACAACCGCCATCGATCAGCATTTAGCCTCCGTACCCGGCGCCGCGCAATGCTAGCATGCATGCCTGAAATGCCCGGGAAACAGTTGAGGAAGCCAGTCCTGCGTTGCGTTAATTTCGGCGTGCGTCTCTTGGGTCTCGCAATGGCCACCGCGGTGTCGCTTCACTGCGAGCGCGCACAGGCCCACGATCCATGCCCCGACGGGTGGTGGGCTGATGTCATGCTTGGGTCCTACCACCTTCATCCCTATCGACACTTCGATGAGTTCAATCCCGGCGTCGGCGTCGAGTGCTCGATCACGCCGCAATGGGAGGCGGCGATCGGCTATTTTCGCAACTCCTTGGACCGGCCGTCTTTCTACGCCGGCGCGGTATATACACCCGAATTCGCACACTGGAATTGGTTCCGGCTCGGCGCAATGGGTGGGATTATCACCGGCTACAACTACGGTCAAATTGGTCTGGGACAGAATAATCGAACCGGTCCAATCCTCGCGCCGACCGCGATTACCCAATTTGGGCGATTCGGCGTGAACTTCATCTTGATCCCGCCCATCCCCGAGGACCGTCTGCCGTTCACGATCGGCTTTCAGGCGAAGTACCACTTCCACTAACCGTGGGCGATCTGATATCGCACCGTCACGCTGCCGTTGGCAGGAATACTCAAGAGGAATATGGGACGCCCATTCCTAATCCCCGCAGGATGGTCGGGGCGCACGACCCGGTCGCCTGGGTGCATTTGTAGCCGCAACTCGAAGTTTATCGCCGCCGGGCGCGCATTGGTGATGTCCACCCGGATGGCGTGCGCCTGCGTCCGCGCCGGGCCGGCCGCCGATTCCTTCTCCGCCGTGACCTGAACGTCGGCACTGTCGCCCAAATCGATTTCAACCTCTTCGTCGACCGCCAGGTCTCGAATGCCGGCCTCGTGCAGCAACAAGTTCTCCCCGTCGCTGGCCGCAAACACCGCGATATGTCCCGACGGCAAAGGCAAACCCAGATGATTCGCGGTGCTGTTCACGGTCCGCAGCAGCACATGTGCAGCCTTCGGTGGGGCGGGTTCATCCGCCGCGAGCTCAGCGCCGTACACCCGGGCAATCGGAATACGCTGTCGATCCATCAGCCGCACCTGCTTCGATTGCCGGCTGGCCACGGTGGTGCGCTCAGGGAGGCGATAGAGCTTGAGGTCGCCGAGCTGCTCCTGCTCGACGTTTCGGGCGCCGCTCACGGTCACTTGTGCAAGGGCCGTCGCTGCCGCCGGCGCTGCCGCCTTGAACATACGATCCATCCGTTCCAGCCCCGCTTCGTCGGCGAATTGGAGATATGACGGCATGGGCGTATCGCTGGTCGAGCCGCGCGGCCAGCACTGGGCCAGGATTGGGCCGCCGGCGTCGAGCGGCTCCACCTCGCCGCTCTCGCGGTTGACTCTACCGGCGACGACCTGGGTGCGGGCGGAGGGGAATCCGACGCCGTTGCCATTGGCCAGAGTGACCCACGCCCCCAGGTCCATGGATTTGCCGTCGTCCGACAAGGTGGCCACGTAGTCCGCCGCCCAGTCGAAATCCCGGGCCAGATAGGACAGGGTCACCGTCCTCGTCGATGACTCCGCGCTGCGCACCAGCACCGACAGCGTGGGCTTCGCCGCGAGACCGCCGACTCCCACGAAGCTGAAGGTTTCCGGCAAGCCCGAGCAGCGCAGCGCCTCGACCCCTTCCGAGGATTGGAACACCACACCCAGTCCCGCGTCCGATAGCAAGGTTCCATCCAATCGTTGCCGCTTGCCGGTTTTCTTGTCGGTTCGCAGCAGCGTCACCGGCTTGCCGACGGTGGCGGCGATCAGCGCGGAAGGGCTGAGCAATTTTCCCTCGCGATTTTTTTCGATGACGCCGGGCGGCAGACCGGTGACGATGGCGCTCGCCGGTTCGATGCCGTCGGCCACCCCCTCGAAGCGCAGCCGGTGGAGTCCCGCGGGCAGGTGCACGGTGCGGACCTCGCTGACCAGAGCAAAGCCTCGCAGCCGGTCGAGGTCGATCGACCCCGCGGCGCGGAAGGGCGCGCGGTACAGGGTCACGGAAAGTTCTGATGGCGGCGAAGCCGAGATGTCGTCCGCGACCGCCGGCACAGTTGCCAGCATCCAGGCCAATATCGCCCAGCGCATGTTCGCGGCCTCAGTAGCGGGTTTCGAAGGTGGCTGTGAGCGTGCTCTTGCCGTTGGCGGGCACGCTGACCGCCCACTCGGCGGTGTCGGCGCCGGGCCGCGTGCTCTTTTGGCTCTCGGCGGTGATGCGCGCGTCGCCCCACAGGCCTTGTTGCACCAGCTTGACCGTGACGGCTCGCGGCAGCGCATTGCTGAATTCGTAGCGCATGTCCGACTGCCAGTCGGAGCTGCCCTGGCGGGTGCGCTTGTCGAGCACGGCGCGCACTTTCACGTCGAAGGCATCCCCGGTGGCCAGCGACAAGGTCGAGCCCATCGGCGTGTGGTCTATGCGGCTCTCGCCGATGAACTGCGGATCGCCGCGTTTGTCGCGCAGATAGAAACGCAACACCCCCGCCGGTAGCTGATCGCCCAAGCCGGCATGGGCGCTGGTGGAGAAGCTGTAGATGGTCTTCGCGCTTTGCGGGGTCTCACTGGTTCCCAGCCACCGGTTGCGGAATTCATAGCCATGCTCGGCAGGCACGCCGTGGACGTCGAGGAAGCTCACCTGCTTGGTCTGTTGATTGGCGATGGTGGTGGGTTCCGCCAGCGGGTAGAGATAGTAGTCGCCCAGGCGCTCGCGGCTGCCGCTCTCCGTGCCGGCCTGCTGAAGCGTCGCCCGCGGTTGCGGGCCGCGATAGTAGTTCGGCGGGTTCGCGCCGACTTGGGTGGGCGAACCTGCGACCAGCAGCGTATGCGCATGGTCATAGCTCACTCCGCTCGAGTTGGTGAGCGTCACCCAACCCTGGACATCGATCTTGCTGTCGCTCTCGCTGTAGAGCGCCACGTAGTCGGCGCGCCAGCCGAGTCCGGGTGTGAGGTAGCTCAAGGTGCCCGGCCGAGTTCCGGCGTGCCCGCCCATGATGGTCACCGACAAGGTCGGGTGTGCGCGCAGGTTATCCGGCACTTTGTCGAATATGACGCGAACCGGCAGGCCGTCGTCGCGCAGCACTTCGATGTGCTGGCCGATCTTCAACACCACGCCGCCATTGGTGGCCAGCACCAGTGCCTGCTCGCGCGTCTCCGCGCCGGTGGCGGGATTGACCCGGACGATGGTGACCTCCTGGCCCACGGCCTTTTCCATCAGCTTGGCGGGAGTCAGGAGATCGAAATCGAAGTTCTGTTCGACGATGCCGATGTCGGCTGCCGCGAGCGATACGGTCTCCGGCCGGATTTGCGCCGAGACATCCTGGAAATCGAGGCGCTGCCGGCCGCCCTTGATGTCGATGTCGCGCCGGTCCTGCACCAGGGCGAGATCGTCGCTATAGATCGTGACGGAGACGGTCCGGTCGGCGGCGATGGCCGGCGCGCGGGCGGACACACAGAGCATGCAACCGACGACGATGAGGCGTGCAGCACCCATAACTCACCTCCAGTAGCCCAGAATGCACTACCTTAAGCGATATCGCCGGGTGAATGGGGTTAAGCCCCGGGGGCGTTGCCCCGCTAGCGCATGGCGGCCTGCATACGCAGACGCCGGCTGGCACTCGCCTCCATCCACGTCTTGATCCGTTTGGCGTCCGCGACGCGCGTGTACTTGCCGAGCGAGTCCAGCAGCACGATGACCACCGAACGGCCTTCGATGACGGCCGCCATCACCAAGCACTTGCCGGCCTCGGCGATGTAGCCCGTCTTCTGCACGATGATGTTCCAGGTCGGGTTGGCCACCAAGTTATCGGTATTGCGGAATTCGACCATGTGGCGGCGCACCTTCACGGCATAGTGCCGGTCGGTCGAGAACTCGCGAATGGTGGAATTGTGGGAGGCGGCGATGACCAGCTTCGAGAGGTCCTCGGGGCTCGCCACATTCTGGCTGGACAAGCCGGTGGGATCGACGAAGTGTGAATTGGCCATCCCGAGCTGCGCCGCTTTGGCGTTCATGGCCGCAACCATCGCGGGCAGTCCGCCGGGGTAGTTGCTCCCCAGTGCGTGGGCGGCGCGGTTTTCAGATGCCATCAGGGCAAGATGCATCAGGTCGCCGCGGGACAGGGTGGTGCCGACGGCGAGGCGCGAAAAGGAGGCCTTCGGCAAGTCGCGGTCGGCTTCGGTGATCTCAATCGGTTCATCCAAGGGCTGGTTGGCATCGAGGACCACCAGCGCGGTCATCAGCTTGGTGATGGACGCGATGGGCATGGCGACATCGGAGTTGCGCGAGTACAGCACCTGCGAGTCGCTCTGATCGAGTATCAGCACCGAGCTTGATTTGAGCTTCGGATCGTGGATGGGAGTCGCGGCGGCCTGCAACGCCCACACGGTCAGAATTAGGCCGGCCACCGCTCGCAGGGGCAGGGACGGCACTCGAAGGTTCAACGCCATTGATGATCTCGGTGAGCTTAACCCAAGCGGCAAACTGACATATGTCAATCAAGCCGCGACGTGATGCATCGCTAACTTTGCCATTAATTTCTGGAAAGTCCAGCACATTCAGGCGATTGCTTCACTAACTTCAGGCATTTGCCGGCGTGCCGGGTGCCCTCCGCAGCTCCTTGTCGCGGTACATGTTGCGATCGGCCAAGCTCAGAAGCTCGCGCATATCCCGCCCATCCCTGGGGTAATTGACGACGCCAATGCTGACGCTGCAGCGGATCATGCGCGACCGCAGGTCGAGCGTCGTCTTGAACACATTGTGGCGCACCCGCTTGACCACGGCCTCGGCAATGTCGGGCGATGCGCCGGGGAGCAGTACCGCGAATTCGTCTCCGCCGAAGCGCGCGGCGTAGTCGGTGTTGCGGATGCTTCTTTGCAGGCATTGCGCCACCAGCGTGATGGCGCTGTTCCCCGCATCGTGGCCAAAGGCATCGTTGATGTCCTTGAGCTTGTCCATGTCGATCATCAGCAAGGCGTAGACCCCGCGATCGCTCTCGGCGGCGGCATGTTCGCGCTGCCACACCTCGTTGAACATGCGCAAATTGTAAAGGCCGGTGAGTGCGTCGTTTTGCGCCAGGTTCTCGATTCGTTCCCGCGCCTCGGTGATGTCCGCCGACAATGTCGTCGTCAGATAGGCGACCAGTAGAAAGGGCGCCAATTGGCCCACGGCTTGACTGGCGTAGACCAGCGACAGCACGTCGACTCCGGGGGTTGCGGCGGCAAGCAGCAGGTGGAACACGGCGATCACCACCACCTGCAGCAGAGTGACCAGGCGCCCCAGGGTGAGCGCGCTCAAGATGATGGGCAGCAAGTAGAGGTTGAGCAGGGGACTTGCGCTCTTCCCGGTGAACCACAGCACACCGCTGATGAACAGCACCATGGACCAGGACTCGATCAGCAGGCGGGTCCGCGTACGCCCCGGAAAGAACCGGCGCGCGCGAAATGTGAGGATGGCAGCCACGAACGCGAGCAGCAATGCGGTCACCGGCCATAGCTGAGTGATCAGCGCCCGGGACCAGACGAGCACCAGAGCGGCGAGCGCCAGGCACAGAATTTCAATGGACCGGGTACTGCGCATGCGCTACTTGAACCGGGCCGACGCGGACACCGATCCGCTGCCGCCCACGGTCGGCACCTTCAATTCCTGGACTGCACGCCTGACCTCCGCATCCCGCTCGAGCAGGGGCGCGGCGGCGGACACGGAAGCATCCGGCGGTACCGGTTCGCGCGGCAGCTCGATGTCGGGGGCGATGCCGCGGTGGTTGATGGATATTCCGGAGGGCGTGTAATAGAGCGAGGTGGTGAGCTTCACGGCGCGATCGCCGGGCAGAGGAATGACCGTCTGCACCGAGCCCTTGCCGAAAGTCGTACGCCCCATGAGCTTGGCGCGATGGTTGTCCTTGAGCGCGCCGGCGACGATCTCGGCCGCCGACGCCGACCCGCCGTTGACCAAGACCACGATGGGCGCGCCGTTGAGAGCATCGCCCGGAGTCGCGTCCATTTCGAATTTGGATTCGGGCGTGCGCCCTTTGGCGGTCACGATGACGCCGGAATCGAGAAATGCGTCGGACACCGACACCGCGGCCTCGAGCACGCCGCCGGGATTGTTGCGCAGGTCGAGCACCAGCCCCTTGAGGGCCGCGCCGTTGCGCTTGCGCAGATCCTTGAGCGCCGCGTCCAAGTCGTCGCCGGTGGTCTCGCTGAATTGAGAGATTCGCACGTACCCCATCCCGGGCTCGAGCAGCTCCGACTTGACGCTGCGCAATTCGACGCGCGAACGCTTCAGGGTGAATTGCAGCGGTTCCGCGCTTCCTTCCCGCAAAACCCCGATCTTGACCGTCGTCCCTTCCTTGCCGCGCATGCGTCCGATCGTGTCCGCCAAGCTGGTCGTGTTCACGGGAACGCCGTCGATGGTGGCGATGATGTCGCCGGGTCTGATGCCCGCCTGGGCCGCGGGCGACCCTTCGAGAGGCGACACCACCACGACCTCCTCGTCCTCCATGGACACTTCGATGCCCACACCGGAGTATTGGCCCGAACTCGAGATCTTGACCTCGTCGTACTCGTCCCCGTCGAGATAGGCTGAATACGGATCCAGCGAGGAAACCATGCCGCGAATCGCCGCCTGCAGGAGCTGGTGATCGTCCACGGGGTTCACATAGTCGTGCTTGACGCGCTCGAGCACCTCGGCCAGGGTGCGGGCATCCTGCCACGGCAGGTCGGCCGCGAGGGTGGCGGGTTTATCGGCGAGGGCCGCGCCCGCGAGCCCGAGCGCGACGCCGACGGCTATTCCTGCGCCCAGCAAGCCTATTTTTCGAGATTTCGTGGTCATCAGGCCGCAGCATACGTGCGGCGGCGTTTCGCCGCCAGGAGCCTGTCTGAGTATCCCACGTGGCCGCGACCGTGACTAACCGCCGAGCGCCGTCGCATTCACCAAGGAGCAATCGAACAGCCCGGTGGAGGTGGCAAAGCACGAATACAGCGGCAGGTCGCGAATGGCGTCGTCCAAGGCCATGGGTTTGCCGATAAAAAACCCCTGGCCGTAGTCCACTCCCAATTGTGCGGCGCGTGCTCGGATGGCGTCGGTCTCCACGTGCCCGGCGACGGTCTCCATTCCCAGCGTGCTCGCGAGCTTGGCGATGGCGACCATCATGGATTGCGACTTGGGATTGTCGAGGAGATCGCGGCTGAAGCTGCCGTCGATCTTGATGCAGGATACCGGCAAGGAGTTCAAATGGGACAGCGAGCCGATTCCGCGGCCGAAGTTATCCAGAGCGAACGAGACCCCCTGTTCGCGCAGCCGGCACATGAAGGGTGCGATGGTGCCGATGTGCGGACTCGCGGCCTCCTCGGGGAACTCGATGCCGAGAGTGCCCGGCTCGATGCGGCTCTTGCGCACCAGCGCCTCCAATACCTGCCAGAATTCGCCGTCGGCGAGCGAGGCCGCCGACAGATTCAAGGAAAATTTGGCCGGATGTTCGCGCAGCAGATTCCGGCATTCGGCCAGCCGCTGTATCACTTGTTCGACGACCCACCGATCGATTCTGCGGGTCAGGTCCTGATCGGCGCCGGTCAATTTCTCGAGGCCGAGGCGGGTGCCGTCCGCCGCGCGCATGCGCAGCAGTATCTCGAAACGGGGGTCGGCCGGCGCCCGGCTCAACGGCAGAATGGGCTGCGCCAGAAGCTCCAGGGAATCGGACGCGAGGGCGGCGCCGACTTGCGCGGCAAAGCTCTGGCTCGTGCGCTGCCTCTCGGAGGTCTGCTCATTGCCGTAGAACACTTCGACGCGATTGCGCCCGCGTTCCTTGGCGGTACGGCAGGCGAGTTCCGCCGCCGCCATGGCATGATCGAGGCGTAGATCCCGATCGCACAGGCGGGAGACTCCGATGCTCAGTGAAACGAGCAAGGGCTTGTCGTCGCGTGCGCCGCTTAAACGGATGGCCGCACTGCGCAATTCCTCGGCCACGCGGGCGGCGGGTTCGATGCCGCAGCCCGGCAGAAACATGGTGAATCGGTCTCCGCCCACCCGCGCAATCAGCGTGCCCTGCCGGGCGCGCCGCGACAGGAGCTGCGCGATGCTCTGAATGATCTCGTCGCCGACATGCATGCCGTGATTTTCGTTGACCAGGTTCAACTGATCGATGTCGATGTAGAGCAAACCGTGCGTGCCCTGCCGCACCTGCCGCGCGGCCAGCTTCGCCGCCGTTTGTGCGTTGAACGCGGCGGATGTCAACAGGCCGGTCACCGGGTCGAAGCTGGTGCGAATGATCTGCGTGGCCTTGCGCGACAGCAATTCCAAGGCCTCGGCGTCGCGCAGCTGAAAGTCTCCGTCGGAATCGGCGCGGAACACCGCCAGCACGCCGATGACGCGGCGCGCCTCATCGCAGATGGGCGTCGAAATGGCCTTGTATGGCACCGCGGCGTTGGAGCCGTCGAGGGCCAGCCGGTTGGCGACGAGGGTGCAGCGATGGAGCTGCGCGCGCGTCAGCAGGTGGCGGTGCATTTGCGCGAGCACCTCGCTCTCGATGCCCTGCGGCTGGTCGGCCCGTGCGCGGCAAATCGTCAAATTACGGTAAGGCAGAAGAATCGCCGAGACCACTCCCGACAGATGCTCGTTCGCGAGCGTGGGAATCTGCCCCAGTGAATCCAGGCCTTCCGCCGCCGTCGCCTCGGACAGCCGCTGAAACAGATCGAGTTCGCGGTTGTTGTCGGCCAGGTTCTCGTTGAGCTCGCCGATGGCGGCGCGCGCGGACAATTCACTTTGCAGACAGTCGAGCGCCGGCTTGATCTGCAGGTGAACCGCCGACAATTCGAGCCGCGCTTCCGGCTCGGGCAATGCAATGACGACGAGCCCCAACACCTCGCCGAGCGCACCGCGTATGCGAAACCCAAAGCGCGATTCGCTGCTGTCCACCGTCTCCACCAAGCCGTCGACATCGCTGTGCCGGGCGGGATGCGAGCTTTGCAGAAGGGCCAGCGCGTACTGCACCCGCGATGCGTTCGAGGGATCGCTCGACCACCAGCAGGCGCCGTAGGCGCTGGCGAATTGAATGTGGCTGATCCGGGGGCTCAGGCGCGACAGCAGCTGCGCATACGAGGTCCAGGTTTCGGCCGAGGGGATCATTGCCGCCGAGCATCCGACAACGGACGCGGCGAATCTAGGACGTATTCGGCAATTCGCGCGATCCGTTGCGACGCCGAAAAGCTACGTATGCGACATAACGCGGCCTCGGGCCGAGCAATCCTGCGGCACGTTCACGGTTTCGACCTCAGCCACACTGCGGGATCGACGGTCTTACGGCCCTCGCGAATTTCAAAGTACAGCTGCGGAACGGCGCCGGCGGCATCGCTCATGGCCGCGACCACATCCCCCGGGGCGACCCAGTCGCCCACCGACTTGTACAACACCTCCGCATGACCGTAGAGCGTCATGTAGCCGCCGCTGTGTCCGATGATGAGCAGCAGTCCCAAGCCTTGCAGCCAATCGGCATAGACCACACGGCCGAAGTAGGGGGCGCGCACCTTCGTCCCGCGCGCCGTTTCTATCATTTCGCCGTTCCAGCGCACCCCGGAGGTGGAACTCGTCTGCGTTTCCTGGTAGCGGGCCGTCACACGTCCCTGCACGGGCCACGGCAACTTGCCGCGCATCGAGCCGAAGCTCAAGGTCGAATCCGTCGGGAAGTCCTGCATGAGCCGCGATAGTTCCGCGACCAAGGCCTCGACCACCTGCTCCTCGTGCTTCAATCGGCCGAGCTCCTGATTGCCGCTGGCCACCTGCCGGGTGAGCGCCTTCAGGGCGTCCGCGCGGTCCTCGCGCGCGTGCTCCAAGCTCGCCACCTCGTGCGCCGTCTCGGCTTCGAGAGTCATCAGTTGCGCGCTTTGCATTTCGATTTCGTTGACGAGTTCGAGCAGGCGCGCGACCTGTCCTTGAATGATCTCGATCTTGGCGCTGCGTTCCCTGGCGAAGTATCCATAGTAGGTGAGTGTGCGTCCCACGCTCGCCGGATTGCTCTGGTTCAGCAGCAGCTTGAGTTGTTCCTGCCGGCCGATCAGGTACGCCGCCCGCACTTGGGCCGCGAGGGCGTCGCGCTCCGCCTGCAGTGAGGTCCGTTCGCGCGACTGTTCGGAACGCAGTTCCGCCCGGCGCCGCTCCGCCGCGCCCTGTGAGGCGTGCAGCTCGTCCAGCCGGCGGCGCTGCGCCGTGATGAGGAGTTCGGTCTCGCGCAGCCGCGCAGTCGCTGAATCGCGCTGCTTGAGCTCGTCGCCGACATGCTTGGTAAGCTCCGCGATGCGTGCGCGCACCACGCTGAGCTTGGCTTTGGCCTGTGCCGAGTCGTCGGAACCGGGCGCCGCCGCCGAGGCGCCGGCGCAAGCCAGAGCCGCCGACATGACGGCGGCGCCCAAAGCCTCGAAATAGCGATGGCGGGTGTGTCTCACTGGGTGGCAAGCATACAAGCCTTGGGCCCGCTGCTATACTTACCGGCCCGAAAATTCTATATGTGCGACGCATGCAGCGACTGTTCGAGTTCATTGGCC
>JBARBX010000194.1:0-1708 GCA_049793535.1 Steroidobacteraceae bacterium
GATCGCAACGGCGCATGGCTATAACCCCAACTTGACGAAGCCCAACTGGGAAGAGGCGCTGAAACGGCATATGGCGGGCCAACCCATCTTCCCGGGCAAGTGAGGCAGGCGGAGTCGCCGGGCCGCCCGCACGACTCTCGAGCATGCCCTGCTAGAATCGCGGCATGCAGCAAAGGAATATTTTCGCTGGTCCCTACCTGGACCGTGCCGCCCATTTGCGGCAGGATCCAGCGTGGTTCGCCGCCGCGCTCGCCGACCGGCGCAGCCGCGTCATACCGGTGTGGAATTCCCGAAGTCTCATTGCCGAGGGTGACGCTCCGCGCGCCGTGTTCGTCGGGCTGTCCGACGTTCTCTCCGAACGGCGCAACAGCGACGACTTGATTCTTCTCGGCCGATTCGGCGACATTTGTTTCTTCGCGTACGAGATCGAATCCCAGGAGCCGCCGAATTTACTGCCGGCAACCCGGTTCGAAGATCTGCGCATCGTGGCGGCGCTGCTCCCGATCGACGAAGCGGGACTCTTGGGCTATGCCCGCGCCATCATTTCCTGGCGGCGGCGGCATCGCTATTGCGGCACGTGCGGCGCGACCACGGTGTCCGCGAAAAGCGGGCACATGCTGGTGTGCAGCGACCCGACCTGCCGCCATGAACAGTTCCCACGCATCGATCCCGCGATCATCGTGCTGGTGGACGACGGCGAGCGGGCGCTCCTCGGGCGCCAGGCAAGCTGGCCCGTGGGGCGCTACTCCACCATCGCCGGCTTCGTCGAGCCCGGTGAGTCTCTCGAAGATGCGGTGGCGCGCGAAGTACTCGAAGAGACGGGCATCGAAGTCGACCGTATCGAATATCACTCATCGCAGCCCTGGCCCTTCCCGGCATCCCTGATGCTCGGGTTCACCGCACATGCACTGACCACTGAGGTGCGCCTGCAGGATCAGGAACTGGAAGATGCGCGCTGGTTCACGCGCGCCGATCTGGCCTCCAACGGTACGCTCCTGCCTCCACGGCAATCCATATCATTTCGCTTGATCGAGCACTGGTTCGACGCCGGCGGCGGCGGGCGCCTGCGCGACATTCATGGGAGCACGCCCTGGCCACAATCGCGTTAGCAGGAAGCTTTGCGACCTTGAGCTTTGTCCTGTGCGCCGCCTTCGTCGCCGGTTTCATCGACGCCATCGTCGGCGGCGGAGGCTTGATTCAGGTGCCCGCCCTGTTTGCGGGCTATCCTTCGGTCGCGCCGCCGGCGCTCTTGGGAACGAACAAGCTCGGCAGCATCTGCGGCACGAGCAGCGCGGTGCTGCGCTACCGGCGGGTGGTGCGCATTCCGTGGCGTACGCTTCTGCCCGCCGCCGCCGTCGCGTTCATCGCGGCGCTCGCGGGTGCCCGGCTCGTGAGCTCGGTCTCTCCGGCACTGTTCCGGCCGCTCGTGCCCTGCATGCTGGCGGCCGTGCTCCTGTACGTGCTGCGCTACAAGGACATGGGCGCACGTCATGCGCCCATCGTGTTTTCACGGCGTCGCGGCTACCTCGCGCTGGCATCCATCGGCGGCATCGGCCTCTATGACGGATTCTTCGGGCCGGGCACCGGAAGTTTTCTGATGCTGCTGTTCATCCGCGTGTATGGATTCGATTTCCTGCACGCCTCGGCAGGCGCCCGTACCATCAATGTGGCCACCAACGCAGGCGCGCTATTGTTCTTCGGCATTCAT
>JBARBX010000195.1:0-3201 GCA_049793535.1 Steroidobacteraceae bacterium
TTCGTCGACTGCTCGCTTTTCGAATTCCGTCGTTGACACTCGTCCTGTCACCACTAGTCCATTGAAGCGCGCTGTCAAAGCGCAGGCGCTCGCGTGCGTATCGCCGGAAAGATCCGTGATCGCGCCATGCGGTCCACGGCGATCGACAATGGTCCGCGTGTACTCAGTCGCGTCAAAGCCCGGGCGTTTTACGGTCAGTTTGAGTGTAACTGCAAGCAATGCGCCTTCCTTGGAACCACCGATCTCGAAGGAATCGCTGTTAGTCGCTGCATTGCCTGCTGTCAGGCGTGCACGAAAGCGGCCCGTCGTGCCAACGTCCTTAACCGGTACATCTGAATCGGGCAGCACTTCGACAACAAGGGGTATCGTGAGCAAATCGACCACGCGGTTCGTCGCATTAAGCAGGTCCGCATCCACCGCGGCACCATTGGTGAGCCGAGTCGCGACGACTCGAGCTTGCAGCGTTACTTGTTGGTCGCTGGGTAATTCGTCGCTGGTAGCGATATTCCGCGCCGTGGGCATTCGTTGACCGGGCAGCAGACTGGGCAGCGAGGGATCCAGGTCCTGCCAATCGTTTCCGTTCTGCAATTGAACCCACACATGGTCGCGCAACGCAATCGTGGCGTCGGTGCTAAGTTTCGTTTCATCGCCAAGCTCAACGTTCGCGGACGATAGCAGTCTCTTGATGTCTTGCGCCTGCGAATCGGCACGCGCGAGCGTGGCCTTCGCGGCTTCACTGGCGCGCGCGAGCTGGGCGCGGAGCGCGACGCGATATTGTTCAGGAGCAGCCCCGACGATCGCGTCAATAGCAGATCCTCCAAATAATGATAGATCGATACCCGCGGGTCCTAATTTCACCGCGCGTGCAGTCTCGATGAGCCGGGTGATGTCGGGACTTTCGATAGTGGCTCTTGCAAAACGCACGGTCTTGCCGGCACTCTTCAGCAAAGCCGCAAGCAAGAGGGCTTTATCTGAGGGATTGCCCGCATGCGCGATGCCGGTGCCCAGCGCTCCACGCATGGCGCCCGAGTAGACGTCCAGTTTAATCTTGTCCCGGACATACGCGAATTGTTCGGCCAGAGTTCCCCGATGGGCGGCCATCACAACATCTAGTGATGGTGGATGCACTGAATTTTGTAGGTCGGCAAGCCATGCATTTGGATCGGAGGTTGAAGTGCTGCTGGCTGTCGAACCGCCGACAGTCGTTTGCCGCGCGCTGTCAGCATCTGGAGTAATCGCGTTGGGGTTACGCACGCAGGGTTGGGCGGGATGGGCATTTGACCCGCTTGGCGTCGAGCCAAAAAGACCTCCCAGGTTGCCGCCTAAATCCGGGGCGCCGCTGGCTCCGGGCGCGGCCGCGTCTAGCGCTGCGTTGCTGTCGCACGGCTGGGGTCCCAACGCGTCATGCGTCGGCAATCTAACGGCGGCGACTGAGATGAGGACGCTCATGAACATGGCGGTGGCCATCAAGGCGGCTTCTGCTATCTTTGTCTCCCGACGCATCCCGGTGACCACCTTCAGAATCAGTGCAAGAGGGACCACAAGCAAGCCGCCCACAGTCGCGCCCTGCAGCCAGAACGGCAGATTCGTCCAGACGCTGCCGCCGTGATACAGCGAAGCGAATGGCGTGCCAAACTTCACTGCCAAGAGAAATGCCGCCGCTCCGTAAGCGGCCAGCAATCCGACCACGATTTTCCCCGCCAAGGGAACAAAGGTCAGGCGAGCGAGCAGCAGCCCACAAATTGCGACAACCAGCGCGCTGAATACCGACAGCACCGTGGGGGTCGTCTGACCGAACAAACTCACGCCATGCTCGAGTCCGCCCGGCAGCCACGCGGTCGCGGTCAACAACGCGAGCAAGACGAGGAACGAGGTCGCCGCTTGGCTGGCCCAACTCCATCGCGCCCATAGCACGGGCTTGAGTCGCCACAAAGCCGCGCAACCCGCCAGATAGAGTATCGCCGCTCCGGCGATGTACCAGCGCAGCGGCGACCCGCGAACAAAACTCTCAACCGCCGCATCGGCAATGGTGAGATACAGAACCGCTGCCAATACCGCGAAAACCAGTGATCGCCAGCGCTCGAGTCCGAATTTCGAGTTGCCATTGCCGCCGCCGGCAGCGGATTCGGCTGAATTGCCGTGCGATGGCGTCGGCGAAGGCGCGGTTGAGGGTTTAGAGGTTGCTATCGGAGACGCGCTCGCACTCGCACCGCTGAGCGGCTTACCGCAGGCTTCGCAGAATCGTTCGCCCTCGGTCTCGGACTCGTAGCCGCACGCAGTACAACGCATACGTCACCTCGAAGGCTTGATCCCCAAATGCGGCACCGGAACCTTAATCGCCCGGCGCGAAGCTTCCGCGATCAGCGCAAGCAGCAGCACTGAGGCCGCCGTTCGATCAGCTGTGCGAACCATTTGATCTCGACTCCCTGTCAATCGCGCTTCGGATTTGACTTATCGTTCTTCTGCGACGTGCATGCTCGAGAGGTAGGTGCTCTTCTAACTTGAAGACTCCAGCCATTACACTACAGCCGCGATTGAGCTGCCAGCACGCAATCGGCGTAGGATCTCCAACTCGTTACTATCAATGTAAGCTAGACTTCGTCGAAGCGTCAAGCGAGCGATCCCACCGCCCGAATCAACACCCAACTAACGGTGCCGAAAGATCGGGCAATGCCCGGAGGGGGTAGATCGATGGAAATTACGTTGGCCAAACAAGGAGTGTTCTTGCTTCCCGCCAAGCTGACGGCAGAGCAGGCCCAGGAAACAGCTGGGGAACAGAAGATCAACGTTTTTGGCGCCCTGGCCAAGTACATCATGCGGCCGAAGAGCGAGGACATCCAAGTGACCCTGCTCGAGCTGCGTTACCAGCCCTTCTGGCATGCCGCCGGCCACAAGCGCTTCCGCTACCTTCGGCGTGTCCGCTACCCTCTGCCTATTTCGGCCGACGTGCAGAGCGTGGAGATCGCCGGGAACACGTACACACCGAGCAACGGTAAATTGGCCTTGGAGGGCGTCGATCGCTGTCTCACGGAGGAGCGGCGAGAAATCTTTCTCGATGCCCTTACCGGGGAGGTTCAGGACCTGCGCCGTTACCTCGCCTTCGACCGGATGGAAGCCGGCAATGGCAGCGCATTACCCACCGACCTGGCGCTCGCACCTCCCGAGGTACGGTCCTCGTCGGTGGTGCGCCAGGTGCTCGGA
>JBARBX010000196.1:0-5189 GCA_049793535.1 Steroidobacteraceae bacterium
CACCGAGATGGGCGCAATGATCTTGCTGTATCTAACCCACGCGATCGCACCGTACACCGAGGTGCCGCCGGACTTATTCGGAAACAGTCCGGCGATTTCCGCGTAGGTGAAGGATTGGATGAAGCCCAGTGCAATCGAGGCGGTCCAGATGATCCAGGATAATTTTCCTACCGTCGCGGCGACGGCACCGATGGAAAACAGAACCAGCGGTGGCACGCCGCTGGCCACCCAAAAGGCACCGGTCCAGTCGATGCCGCGCTCCAGGCCGGCAACTTGCGCCGCAGCCGGTCCGGCGACCTCTTGCGCAGTAGCGCTCATGTTGCGCACTCTGCGCGAAACGCATCAGAACAGACGGCGTAGTTCATCGGCGACCTCAAAGATGTCTCCCACAATGCCATATTTTGCCACCCCAAAAATCGATGCTTCGGCATCCGTGTTGACGGCGACGATAGTGGCGACGTGTTTCATGCCCGCCAGATGTTGAATCGCGCCGGAAACGCCCATGGCGATGTACAGCTTGCAGGCGCTCGCGGTCTTGCCGGACTGGCCGACCTGGCGGCTCTTCGGCAGCCAGCCCGCATCCGCAATGGGCCGCGAGCACCCCAGGGTCGCGCCGACGGCATCGGCCAGCTCGCGGAATTGCGGCACCTTGGATTCTTCGCCGATTCCGCGGCCGATGCTCAGAATGAACTCGGCGGCGGTCATGTCCACGTCGTCGCCGGCGCTCAATTCGATGAACTCTCGCCCCGTCGAGCGGCTCATCGCCGGCGGGGATTCGAACGACGTCACTCGCGGGGAGGCGGGTTGCTCCGCTGCCTTGAACACATTGCCGCGAACGCAGAGCAACACTGTCGCCCGGCCGGGAAAGTCGACTTCGACATTGACCTTCTGGCCGTAGCCGCCGCGCGTCGCAACCAATTCGCCGTCGACACGCCGCACGTTGAACACATCCGTGGCAAACCCCAACCCGAGACGGGTGGCGAGCGCCGCCGCATAGCCGAAGGAATCGACGCTGTGCGCCATCAACACGACATCCGGCGCGCGCGCGGCGATCAGCGCGCCCACCGCGGCATCGAAGGCGTCGGGCTCGAATTCGGGCGACGCCGTTTTCACCGTCACGATCTCGTCGACTCCGGAGACGCTCAAGGATGCGATGAACCGATCCGGAGCATCGCTCAAAGTGGCCACCGCCACTGCGTCGCCGTCCCGCTTGAGGCCGATCGCGGCTCCCAGCAGTTCCAGCGAGATGGAACGAAGTTCGCCGCGGCGCTGCTCGGCGATCACGAGGATGCCGCTCATGCGCCCGCCCCTTTGAATTCGCGAATGATTTCGGCGAGGCGCGCAGCTTGGGATGCGGCGTCGCCTTCGATGAGCTGCGCTCGGCCCCGCTCCGGAATGTACATGCGCCGCACCCGCGACAGGGAACCCGCCTCGCCCACATCGCCGGCGCTCAAACCCACCTCGGCCAGAGACAGCACCTCGATGGGCTTGGCAGCGGCCTGTTTGATGCTGCGGAGCGAGGCGTAGCGCGGCGTATTGATGCCGAGCTGAATGGTGAGCACCGCGGGGCATTGAATCTCGATTTCATGCAGCAGCCCGCCCTCGAGCTCGCGCCGCAATACGGCGGACTTCGCTCCCGGGGAGTAGGAGAGGGCGCTGACCACGGCCGCGTGGGGCCAGTTCAGGAGGCCCGCGACCGCGATGCCGGTGGATGCGAAGGACTGATCGGAGGATTGTACGCCGGCAAACAGCAGGTCCGGCGACTCGCGCTTCGCCGCCGCCGCGAGGACCCGCGCGATGGCGATGGAATCGGAACCTTCGATGGCCCCATCCCAGATGCGAACCGCACGGTCCGCGCCCTTGGCCAGGCATTTGCGCAGAGACTCGTCGACTTCCTCGGGGCCCACCGAGACCGCGACCACTTCCACCGGTTCGGCCGCGCCTTCCTTGATCTTGACGGCCTCTTCCAGGGAAAAATCATCCCATTCGTTCAGGTCACGAATCAGAAAGTCCGCTTCCACATCGCGCCCATCGGCGCGGATCTCGAAATCCTCATCGAGCGCCGCGACTTGCTTGACGGCCACCAGTATCTTCATGCCGTGACTGCTTCGACGTTGCGCGCCATGGTTGCTTCGCGAACGAGTTCTATGAGTTCCTTGACCACGAATTTGCCCTCATTGCCGGTGGTTTTGACTGCATCCTCGAACATGGTGAGATCTTTCGGGCAGCTAACGACGTAGACCTCGAGCCCAGGGATGGCCGCCGCCTCCTTGATCCGATTCTGCGCCGGCTTCTCGGCGCCCACGGGGTCAGGAACCCAGATCCTGCCGCCGCCGGCTCCGCAGCAGAAGGAGTTTGCGCGGCAGCGGCCCATCTCGACGAGTTCGCAGCCAAGCAGCGCCAATAGTTCCCGCGGCGCCTCATAGCCCTTGTTGAATCGGCCGAGGTGGCAGGGATCGTGAAATGTCACCCGGTACTTCAGCGGATTCGCGACCCGCAGCCTCCGCTCGGCGAACAGTTGCTTGAGCAGCGTCGTGTAGTGCTGGATCTCGTACTTGCCGCCGAAGTCGGGGTACTCGTTGCGAATGGTGTTGAAGGAGTGAGGGTCGGTGGTGACGATGCTCTTGAAGGATGCACTCGACAGCGCGTTCACGTTGGCCGTGGCCAGCACCTCGTACAGGCCCTCCTCGCCCACCCGCCGCACGTCGTTGCCGGCGTTCGATTCGCCGTCGTAGAGGATGCCGAAGTCCACCCCGGCCTCGCGCAGCAGAGTGGCGAAGAGCTGGGAGACTTTCTGATTGCGCGGGTCGAAGGAGGCGTAGTCGCCCACGAACCAGAGTACGTCCACCGGCTCCTTGCGCGCGTCCTTGACCGGGAAGGGCAGCGCCTTGCTCCAGGCGCCGCGCTTGCGCTTCGACTCTCCGAACGAATTGCCGGTTTTGTGAATGGTCTGCAGCGTCTTGGTGAGCAGCGGATCCATGGCGCCGTCCTCGACCAGCTTGCGCCGCATCTGCACGATGATGGGCACGTGTTCCACGGCCACCGGACAAATCTCGACGCAGGCCATGCAGGTGCGGCAGGACCACAGGGTCTCCATCGCCACCTGTCCCGGCGCCTTGCCGTGAATGTCGAGTTCGGCGGCCGCCGGCACGACGCCGGATTCGAGGGTGGCCTTGGCAAATTCGCGCAGGCTTAAGATCACGTCGCGGGGCGAGAGCGGTGCGCCGACCGCGCGCGCAGGGCAGGCTTCATGGCAGCGTCCGCACTTGGTGCAGGCATCGAGGTTCAGGAGCTGCTTCCAATTGAAATCGGTGATCTTCGCGGCGCCCGCCTCGGCCTGCGAATCGGGCACCCGCGCCAGGCGCTGCGCGGCGAGCGGGTCGCGGACCATCAACGAGGCAGCCGCGGTGAATATGTGCTTCACCTTGGTGAAGGGAATGAGCGCGATGAGCACGAGCGCGATCAACCCGTGAAACCACCACAGGCCATGCCGCAGCACGCCGCCCGCATGGGCGGTCAAGCCCAGTGCGCGCAGGCCTTCAGCCACCGCGGCGCCGACCGGGGACCACCACCGCGTATCCCAGACGTCGAAGCGGTCCTGCAGCCAAACCAGTCTGGCCGCTTCCAGGACGTAGCCGGTAACGCCGATGATCAACAGAATCCAGAGAAAGGCCCAATCTTCGCGGCGGTACTGCGGGCGAGCGAAATCCGGATCGCCCGGCACGCGGTCCGGTCTTGCATAGTCGAGCTTCGGCAACCGCATCCAGCCGCGCCGATACATCATGTAGACGAGGCCGGCGATGAGCGCGACGCCGGCGATGTCCAGAACGAGCGAGAAGACCAGGTAGAACTCGCCGTACCAGAAGCGTATCCCGAACAGCGGTTCGAGAATGTCGTATTGCAGGGTGATGGTCGCGGTGCCGGCGAACAGCAGCATGAATCCATAGAAAATCAGCCGATGTGCGCCGCCCGCGGCCCGATCGCGGCGGTCGATGGTGCGGTGGCTCAAGACCGCGGAGAGCATGTCGCCGAGCCGCTGCCACAGCCCGCCCTCGAGCTGCAACGCGGCGCCGCGGCGGTACTTGCGGATCTGCACGTACACGCCGTAGAAAAACACCGCGATCGCGGTGTAGCCGAGCAAGTAGAAGAGCCGCACCTCGGCTTTTCCGAACGCCTCGAAAAGGATCCGAGTCACGTCGTCGGTGCGGCTCACGGGGTGCTCAACCTGCTCTTACGTCTTGTACTCGAGCTCGAACTTGCCGCCCGGCATGTGCGCGACGCCCCACACGGCGACTTCGCGCTTGTACGGCAGCGGCTGCTGCGCCTTGGACTCTTCGATCTCGCGCGCCAGCCGCTGGCCGGTAAAGGTTGCGTCGGCGATGAGGCGAGGCGCCTCGGCGTCTCCGATCAGGTACACATCCTTCACGCCGTTCTTCTGCCACTCGCCCTGGCGCGCCTTGAGATCCGTGTACAGGTTGTTGTTGGAATGCCGGCCCGTGACCAGTACCAGCGAGTCGAATTCCACCCAGCGTTGGCTCTTGTTGACTTCGCGCGGTAGGTGGCCGCGGCCCTTGTAGGTGCGCTTCGAGCCGTCGCCGAAAATGTCGTATACCTCGAGGCGCCCCTTGTCTATCTTCGAGCAGAAGGCATTGTGCATTTCCTTGATGTGCAGTTCGTGCATGCGCCGCATCATGTTGGGATACTCGAGCGTGAAGTGCATGTAGTTGGCGAGATGCACGCCGGTCACGATGGTGACCTCGTGTCCCGCCACCGCCAACTTCTCCGCCAGGCTCGGCGCCATGAAGTAAGTGTCGGCATTCAGGATCACGACGCGCTTGCCGATGGGCTTCTTGCCTTCGAGCACCTGTTCCGGCGTAAGTTGATCCGGACGCGAGGCGTCCGCCCCGGGGATCGGGTCATGGCTCAGGCAATTGGTGCCGTCCGTATTCCACGAAGAGCCCGTGGCGATGACGATCTTCTCGGCGCCGTAGGCGAGGGCCGCCTCGGCCGTCATCGGCTTCTGGGCGAGCGCCACCTGGGACTGCTTGTTTTTCTTCACGAGCTTGTTGATCTGCAGCTCGCGATAGTCGCGGTGATAGCCCCACTCGCCGAGACCGGGAAGCGTGATGACGGAATTCAAATGACCGCCGATCTTCGCCGCCGTGTCGTACAGATGCACGGTATAGCCG
>JBARBX010000197.1:0-7135 GCA_049793535.1 Steroidobacteraceae bacterium
GCTCCGCGGAGAACGGCTCGATCATGCCGTGTGCCGCCATGCGCCTGATCCATCGATCGCTCTTGATGCTCATTTAAGTCGCTTCCACCGTGATCTTCGGGAATGCCCGGCTGTAATCCTTGTTCAACGTCGACAGCCGCGCCGCCGTGCGGCGCGCCATCTGCAGATAGGCCTGGGCGCGCGCGCTGCCGGGCTCGGAAATCACCGTGGGCGAACCGCCGTCGGCGTCCTCGCGAATGCGGATATCGAGGGGCAACTCACCCAGCAATTGCACGCCGTATTGAGCCGCCATGCGCGCGCCGCCGCCGCTGCCGAACACATGCTCGGTGTGACCGCACTGGCTGCAAACGTGCACGCTCATGTTCTCGACCACCCCGAGCACGCGAACCTCGACTTTTTCGAACATCTTGAGGCCCTTGCGTGCATCCAGGAGGGCAATGTCCTGGGGCGTCGTCACGATGACGGCGCCGCTGACCGGCACCCGCTGGGCCAGCGTGAGCTGGATGTCGCCCGTACCGGGCGGCATGTCGACGACCAGGTAATCCAGCTCACCCCAATTCGTATCGCCCAAGAGCTGAGTCAACGCCTGGGTCACCATCGGTCCCCGCCATGCCATCGGCTGTTCCGGGTCGATCATGAAACCGATGGACATCACTTCGACGCCGTGCGCGCGCAGGGGGGTCAAATGCTTGCCATCGGTGCTTTGCGGCTTTGCACCCGCCAGTCCCATCATCAGGGGCTGGCTCGGTCCATAGATATCGGCGTCCAACAAGCCGACTTTGGCGCCTTGGGCGGCCCAGGCCAACGCCAGGTTGGCGGCCGTCGTGGACTTCCCCACACCGCCTTTGCCGGACGCCACCGCCACGATGTTTTTCACGCCGCCCAAGGGTTTGAGCGTACGCTGCACGGCATGCGCCGTGATTTCCGCCCGCAGGCGCAGCGCCAGACGGGCCTCGCCCAATAGCGGCATCAGGTGTTCCTGCAAGGCTACCCTAAGTTCGGCGGCATAATCGGCGCAGGGAAAGCCAAGGACCAGATCCACGTTCACCACGCCCGTTTGGACTGTGACGGACGCCACAGTCTTCGCCTCTCCGAGCGTTTGGCCGAGGTAGGGGTCGCGATAGGTCAGCAGTTTTTCGCGGATGGCGTTTTCCGCTTCGGAAGCTTGATTCATAAGAGACCGTAATTGTACCGCAGGCCGACAACCGCGTGCGGTGTGGCATAATTGTGACCGGAGAATCAGAACCATGGCGGGCCAGAAAAATACGATGGCACTGAATGAGTTTATTTACCAACTATCGTGCCGATAGGCTCATTGCCGAGGTCAAGTCGAGCGGCAACCCGGCCAGTCCCTTAGCGCAAAAGGCCCTGGAAAAGCTGGAGCAGCTCGGGCCGAGCGCCATTGAGCCCATCGTTGAAGCCCTCGCGACGGCGGAAAAGCGCGAGACCTTGGCCTACGTCGAAGTTTTATCGCGTCTGATCGATTCGAAAACCCTGCCGCAATTGTTGAAGATCATGGCGGAGGCCAGTGGCCGCGCGATGTCCGGCATCGCATGGGCGCTGTCCTCGACCAAGAGCTATCCGGCGGGCGCGCTGCTCGACGCCCTGAGCAAGCCCTCGATGCCCAAGCAGGCCATTCTCGATGTCATCGCCGCGCAAAAGACCCGCTACACGGTGCGCGAACTTCTGAACGCCGCCTATGCCCAGGAGGCCAACGAAAGATCGGGCCTGTTCAAGATCATCGCCGAAATCGCCGACGAGTCCTCCATCGACGATTTGGTGGCCCGGATCGAGGGCAAGGATCCGGTCGCGCGGCTGCACATCATCAACGTGCTGTCGCGCTTCAACACCCCCAAAGTGCAACAGGCGGTGCAGAAGCAGCTCAAGGACAGCAGCAAATTCATCCGCTCCGCCGCGCTCTCGGCGCTCGCCAAGATGGACGGTCCCTTCGACATGGCCCTGCTATGCGGCATGCTGCGCGACCCGGAAATCGACGTGCAGAACAAGGCGGTCGACGTCGTCGTGCATGCCAATCATCCCGAAACCATCAAGTACCTGGTCGACGTGCTCAAGGACGAGAACGAGTACGCCCGGCGGGCGGCCGTCGAGGTGTTGAACGTGGTTGGGACGTCGAAATCGGTCAAGTACCTGCTCGAAGTGATCGCCGACAGCGATTGGTGGGTGCGTACCCGTGCGGCCGACGCGCTGGGCAAGATTGGCGGTCCGCGAGTGGTCGACGCCGTGCTGGCGCTGATCAAGGACGAGAACCAGGACATTCGGCGCGCCGCCATCGAGATACTCAACCAAACCAAGGATGAGCGCGCGGTGGCGCAATTGATCGATGCCACCAAGGACTCCGATTGGTGGGTGAGTGAACGGGCCGTGGATGCGCTCGCCGAGATTGGCAGCACCAAGGCCCTGCCGCGCTTTCTTGAGATGCTGGGCGCCGGTGAGCCCAAGTCCCTGCCGACCGTCATTCGCGCCATCGGCAAGATCGGCGACCAGAAATGTATCGAGCAACTGCTGCCCATGCTGCAGCGGTCTGAAAACGAAATTAAGTCCGAGGCCATCACGGCGCTGGCCAAGCTGGCGGACGAGCGGCGTGCAGACACCATCCGCTTGCGGTTGCAGTCGGTGGCAAGCAGCGCCGACGCGACCATCAGTCAGGCCGTGGCACGTGCCATGACCGAACTGGACAACCGGTTCTCGACGCAGCAAATCGCGGCCAATCAGCGCGCCGAGCGAATGCAGGAGCCGGCGAAGACGCTGCTCATCGACAATCAGGACATCGCCAAGATCGTCAAGGAGCAGGAGATTCAGGCGTCCAAGCTGGACATCGCAACCTTGAAGACGGGCGATATCATCGAAGGCCGCTACAAGTTCATCGAGAAGATCGGCAAGGGTGCCTTCGGCACGGTCTTGCTCATGGAGGACACCGTCGTCGAGGAGCGGCTGATCCTGAAATTCTTGAATGCCAATGTGTCCGCGGACGAGGAAATGATGAAGCGCTTCGTGCATGAGTTGCGCTACAGCCGCAAGATCACGCACAAGAACGTCATCCGCATTTACGATTTCCTGTACATCAAGGGAAATTACGCCATCTCCATGGAATACTTTCCGTCGCATACGCTGGGCGGCGAGATCGTCAACGAGAAGCCGGTTCAGCTCAAGCGTGCGGTCAAGTTCGGCATCGATATCGCCACCGGCATGGCGGTCGCGCACCAGGCCGGCATCGTGCATCGCGATCTGAAGCCCGCCAACATCCTGATCGACAACGAAGGTCTGCTCAAGATCGTCGACTTCGGCGTGGCGGCGGCGCAGAGCCAGGGAGACACCCAGCTTACCAAGACGGGCTATGTCATCGGCTCGCCCAAATACATGGCGCCGGAGCAGATTCTGGGCAAGAAGGTGGACGAGCGGGCCGATATCTACAGCCTCGGGGTGATTCTCTACGAGATGTTCGCCGGCGTGCCGCCCTATTCCCGCGGCGATCACATGTCGGTCATGTACCAGCACGTGCAGGGCAAGGCGCGCCCGCCCAACGACATCAACAAGGAATTGCCGTTGGAATTGAACAACTTAGTCATGAAATGCATGTCGTTGGACAAGGCGAAGCGCGCGCAGAGCATGGACGAATTGCGCCTTTCTCTCGAAAAATTCCTCTGAGGGCTTGACGGACCTCACGTTTATGGCCCATGGAGGGCCGAAACACTCGAAAATCCAATTGCTTACGGGTAGCCTTGCACATTATGGCAAGAATCGACGCATTCCTAAAGTTAGGCGTGGCCCAGGGTTGCTCGGACCTGCACTTGGCGGTCGGCGTGCCGCCGATGCTGCGCATGCACGGCGATCTGATGCCGATCAAGTTTCGCGATCTTGGCGAAGCGGAACTCGAGGCCTACATCACCGAGGTGCTGACTCAGAATCAGCTGAAACACCTGCGTGAGGGCAACGACATCGATTTCTCGTACGTGTCCACCGAGGGCGGCCGCTTTCGCGTCAATGTATTCCGCAAGGAAACCGGCATCGGCGCGGCGTTTCGCTCCATTCCCACGCAGATGCCGACCATCGAGCAGCTCGGGCTGCCGCCCATCGTGCGCAAGCTGTGCGACTACCACCAGGGCATGATCCTGGTCACCGGCTCCACCGGAACCGGCAAGTCCACCACCCTTGCCGCCATGATCGATCATCTCAATTCGACCCGCTCGCTCAACATCATCAGCCTGGAAGATCCGATCGAGTTCGTCCACCGCAGCAAGACCAGCCAGGTCATCCAACGCGAGCTGGGCACCCACCTGCCGAGCTTCGCCGAAGGCGTGCGCGCGGCCATGCGCGAGGATCCGGATGTCATCCTGGTGGGCGAGTTGCGCGACGCCGAAACCATCTCCATGGCGATGACGGCGGCCGAGACCGGGCACCTGGTGCTCGGCACCCTGCATACCACCAGCGCCACCAAGACCATCGACCGCATCGTCGACGCCCTGCCCACGGAAGAACGTGAGCAAACCAAGAGCTTCCTGGCGCAGAGTCTGATCGCCGTCATCACGCAGGTGCTGCTCAAGACGCCCGATCAGCGCGCGCGCCGCGCCGTGTGCGAAATCATGGTGCTGACCAAGGCCATCGGCAAGCTCATCATGACCGATCAGTCGCACCAGATTCCGAGCCAGCTACAGATGGGCAAGGAGTACGGCATGCAAATGATGGATCAGGCCTTGCTCGCCGCCATCAATGCCAAGGAAGTCGATCCCGAGCAAGCCTATTCCTACGCCTCGGACAAGCGCCAATTCCAGCGCTTCGTGACCGACATGACGGGCGTTCAGGCGGCTGTGTCCGCCACCGCGCAGGCGCCTACGCCCGCACCCGCGCCCGCGGACACCTGAGAGAAACGCCGTGCCCGCCATCGACATATTCCTGAATCAAGTGCTGGAGCGCAGCGGGTCGGACCTGCATTTTCTGGCGGGCGACGTGCCGCGGGTGCGCCAGTACGGCGAACTCAAGTCCTTGCGCCCCGAGCCTCTCGAGCCCGAGATGGTCAAAACCACGCTGTACGAGATCATGCCGAAATTGTCGGTGGAGCGGTTCGAGAGCAAGGATGGCACGGACTTCGCCTACAGCATCCCGGGCGTCGCCCGGTTCCGTGTCAATGTGATGAGGCAGCTTAACGGCATGGGCGCCGTATTCCGCGCCATCCCCTCCAAGGCGCGCACGGCTGCGGAGCTCAATTTGCCGGAAGCCGTGATGGGCCTGTGCAGGATCAACAGCGGCCTGATCCTGGTGACGGGCAAGACGGGCTCGGGCAAATCCACCACGCTCGCGGCCATGATCGACGACATCAACACCCGCGAAAAAGGCCATATTCTCACCATCGAGGATCCGATCGAATTCGTGCATTTGCGCAAGAACTGCTTGATCAGCCAACGCGAGATCGGGGTGCACGCCACCTCCTTCTCGACGGCCCTGCTGTCGGCATTGCGCGAAGACCCCGACGTCATCCTGGTGGGCGAGTTGCGCGACCTCGAGACCATGAGCATCGCGGTGACCGCCGCGGAGATGGGTATTCTGGTGATGGGTACGCTGCATACCAACGGCGCGGCGGCCACCGTCGATCGATTGGTGAACGCATTTCCGGCCGACAAGCAACCTCATGTCCGCACCATGCTGTCGACCAGCCTGCGCGGCGTGGTCTCCCAGCAACTCATCCCCAAGCCGGACAAACAGGGCCGCGTCGCCGCCCTCGAGATTCTCATCAACACCTCGGCTGTCGCCAATTTGATCCGCCAGGGCAAGATGGATCAGCTGGAAAATGCCATGCAAAGCGGCGCGGCGGTCGGCATGCGGCTGATGGACACGGCGATTCAGGCACTGATGGATCAACGTCAAATCAGCGGTAAGGAAGCCTTCAAGAAGGCGATCAACAAATCCCGGTTCGAGCAGTTCCGCGAGGCCTCGTAAATTCGGCGGCCGCCGCCGCCGCCGGTCCGGCGCGCCTGCGCAAAGCCGCTGCGCGCTGTAAACTGTTGAGATGACCCGCAAACTTTTCGTTACCACCGCGCTGCCCTACGCCAACGGCCCGTTCCACATCGGGCATATCATGGAATACATCCAGGCCGACATCTGGGTGCGCTTCCAGCGAATGCTGGGAAATGTCGTGCATTTCGTCTGTGCGGACGATGCGCACGGCGCGCCGATCATGCTCAAGGCCGAAGCCGAGGGCATCTCCCCCCAGGAGCTGGTTGCGCGCATCACCGCCGATCGGCCCCAATACCTGCGCGGCTTTCGCATCGGCTTCGATCATTGGTATTCGACGGATTCGCCTGAGAACGTGGCGCTCTCCCAGGACATCTACCGCCGCCTGAAAGCCGCGGGACTGGTCTATGTCAAGGCGGTGGAGCAGTTCTACGATCCGGTAAAGGCCATGTTCCTGGCGGATCGCTACATCAAGGGCGAATGCCCCAACTGTCACGCGAAACACCAGTATGCCGACGCATGTGAAGTCTGCAGCATCGTCAACTCGCCCAGCGATCTGATCGACCCGTATTCGACGCTGTCGGGCGCCAAGCCGCTCATGAAAACGTCCGACCACTATTTTTTCAGGCTGTCGGACCCCAAATGCGTGGAATTCTTGAGCGCATGGCTCGACACGCCGGGGCGGTTGCAGCCGCAAGTGGTCAACAAGGCGCGTGAGTGGCTCACGGGCTCGGGCGACGAGGCGCTCGGCGACTGGGACATTTCCCGCGACGCCCCCTACTTCGGCATTCCCATCCCGGACGCGCCCGGCAAATATTTCTACGTTTGGCTGGACGCCCCGATCGGCTATCTCGCTTCGCTGCAGAACTACTTCGATACCGGCAAGGCGCGCGCCCGCGGCGAACATCGAACCTTCGCGCAATTTCTGGGGGCTCCCGACACCGAGCAGTTGCACTTTATCGGCAAGGACATCATCTACTTCCACACGCTGTTCTGGCCGGCGATGCTGAAGTTTGCGGGAGCCCCCTACAAAGTGCCCGATCACGTCTACGCGCACGGCTTCATCACGGTGTCCGGCGAGAAGATGTCCAAGTCGCGCGGCACCGGCATCAGCCCGCTGCGATATCTCTCGATCGGGATGAATCCGGAGTGGCTGCGCTACTACATC
>JBARBX010000198.1:0-3213 GCA_049793535.1 Steroidobacteraceae bacterium
ACTGCATACCTTCGAATGGCCGCCCGAAACGCCGGGACCCGTGCAGAATTTCCCGAGTGCCGCACCGGCGGCGGTGCGCATCGATCCGCGGGCCGAGGCGCCGGCGGCCGAACTCGAGAACCATATCCGGGTGAGCCCGGCGCGCATATTGCTGGCCGCCGAGTCGGCCGGCCGGCGGGAACTTCTGCTCGACCTGCTGCGCGGCCGCGATATTCAGGTGCGGGTGTTCGACGATTTTGCGAGTTTCGTCGCCGGCTCCTTGAATCTTGGCATCACCGTGTCGGCCGCCGTGTCGGGCCTGCGGCTGGAAACGCCGGCGCTCGAAATCCTCACGGAAGCCCAGTTGTTCGGGGATCGGGCGCGGCAGGAGCGCAGGCGCCGCCGGGCGGAGCGTGATCCGGCGAAAATACTCAAGGAGTTGTCCGACCTGCGCATCGGCGCTCCGGTCGTGCACGAGTCCTACGGGGTCGGACGCTACGCCGGCCTTAAGACCATGGATGTTGCCGGCTACACCGGCGAGTTTCTGGTGCTCGACTATGCGGACGGCGACAAGTTGTACGTTCCCGTGCAGGCTCTGCACCTGTTTTCGCGGTACACCGGCGCGCCGGCGGAAACGGCGCCGCTGCACAAGCTCGGCGGCGAGCAATGGCAGAAGGCGCGGCGCAAGGCCGCCCAGCGCATCCGCGACGTCGCCGCGGAATTGCTCGATCTGTATTCGCGCCGGGCCGCCCGGCAAGGCACGCAGATGACGGCGGGCGAGGCCGAATACCGGGCATTCCAGTCAGGCTTCCCGTTCGAGGAAACCGCCGACCAAGCGGCGGCGATCGAACAGGTGCTGGGCGACCTTAAGTCCGGCAAGCCTATGGACAGGGTGATCTGCGGCGATGTCGGCTTCGGCAAGACCGAGGTCGCGCTGCGTGCTGCGTTCGTCGCCGTGCAAGCGGGCAAACAAGTCGCGGTGCTGGTCCCGACCACCCTCCTCGCTCAGCAGCACCACACAACCTTCGTCGATCGCTTCGCCGACTGGCCGGTCCGCGTCGAAAGCCTGTCCCGCTTCCGCACCAACAAGGAAGCCGAGGGAGTCCTCGCCGGCGTCGCCGCGGGCACCGTCGATGTCGTGATCGCCACGCAGCGGCTATTGCAGGGAAAGACCCGATTCAAGGACTTGGGCCTGGTGGTGATCGACGAGGAACATCGATTCGGCGTGCGCGACAAGGAGAGACTGAAGGCGCTGCGTACCGAGGTCGATGTGCTCACGCTGACGGCCACCCCGATTCCGCGCACCCTGAACATGGCCATGGGGGGATTGCGGGATTTGTCGCTGATCACAACTCCGCCCGCCGAGCGCCTGGCCGTGAAGACCTTTGTCCTCGAATGGAACGAGACCGTGGTCCGCGAAGCCTCGTTGCGTGAAATTCGCCGCGGCGGGCAGATTTACTTCGTCCACAACACGATTGAGACGATCGAAAAGACGGCGCAGGCCATTCGTGAGTTGGTTCCTGAGGCCAATGTGGCGGTCGGGCACGGTCAGATGCGCGAACGCGATTTGGAGCAGCTCATGCTCGATTTCTATCACCGGCGCTTCAATGTGCTGGTCTGTACCACCATCATCGAGAGCGGCATCGACGTGCCCACCGCGAACACCATCATCATCGATCGCGCGGATCGATTCGGGTTGGCACAGATCCACCAGCTGCGCGGGCGCGTCGGCCGATCGCATCACCGCGCCTATGCCTATCTCATCACCCCGCCGCGGCAAGCCATGACCGCCGATGCCATCAAGCGCCTCGAAGCGCTCGAGTCCCTCGAGGAGCTCGGCGCCGGCTTCACCCTGGCCACCCACGATCTCGAGATTCGCGGCGCAGGGGAGCTGCTGGGCGAGGAACAAAGCGGCCAAATCCAGGAGATCGGCTACAACCTGTACATGGAATTGCTCGAGCGCGCCGTCGCTGCTATGAAATCCGGAAAGGAACCGGACCTCGACCGGCCGCTCGACGCGGGTCCCGAGGTGGAACTGCACCTGCCCGTTCTGATTCCGGAGGACTACGTGCCCGACGTGCACCTGCGCCTGATGCTCTACAAGCGCATCGCCAGCACCGCCTCGCGCGAGGAGCTCGATGAATTGAAAGCCGAGATGATCGACCGTTTCGGGCCCATGCCGCAGTACGCGCAATCGCTGTTCCGGGCGACCCGGCTCAAGCTGCGCGCCACGGAACTGGGGATACGCAAGATCGACGGCGGCGCGACCAGCGGCTACTTCGTATTCGAGGAATCGAACAAGGTCGACGCGAAACGCGTGCTCAAGTTGATCCAAGGCAAGCCGAAGGAGTACCGGCTCGACGGACCACTAAAGCTGCGCTTTACCCACGATGCACGCACCGAGGAGAAACTGTTCACGCGCATCGAACTTCTGGTCGAGCTGTTGGCCTAGCAGGCCAGCGGGCGGGCCCAGCCTCGCCGCCCGCCCGCACCCGCCGCGCCTACTGGATGGCGCCCAGGAAGTCCCCCTTGCCGACTTCGACGCCGTTCTTGCGCAGCAATGCGTAGACCATGCTGGCGTGAAAATAGAAGTTGGGCAGCACGAAGTCGGTCAGGTATCCGATCCCGGTGAACTTCCAGGCGCCGTTCGGGAACTTGATCTCGATGTTGCGGCTCTCGGCGTCCTTCAGCTGCGCGGCGTTGACGGTCTTGATGAAATCGAGAGTCTTTGCGATGCGTGCCTTGAGGTCGGCGAACGTCGCTTCGTTGTCTTCGTGCTTCGGAACCTCGATTCCCGCCAGGCGCCCTGCCGCGCCCTTGGCGGTGTCGCAGGCAATCTGCACCTGGCGCAAGAGCGGGTGCATGTCGGGAAACAGGCGCGCCTGCGCGAGCACGACGGAATCGAATTTCTTGGCCGCGGCATGCGCTGCCGCCTTGTCGAGAATGGCGGACATATTCGTCAGGCCGCGGATCAAAGCAGGGATCGAAAAATCGTACATGGAAATCGACATCGACATCTCCTTCGTGAGCGAAATCGTCCGGGGGGCGCCACTTTAACCAAACTCGGGTCCTTTGAGTAGAAAGGGTGTGCCTTCGATATCTATAGTAAAATTCCGGCTGTTATGCTTCCCTTCTCCGCCGCCTGCGAGCGCAACAAGGACCCCATACTCGAGGTCTTGGCGGTCCGCTTCGCCGGCCGCTCGCAGGTGTTGGAAATCGGCAGCGGCACGGGTC
>JBARBX010000199.1:0-5346 GCA_049793535.1 Steroidobacteraceae bacterium
GCACTAGCCAATCGATGTCCTTCTTGCCTTCCATATGATGGATCTGATCGGTACGCAGCAGCGCGTTGTTGATGCGCTCGACCATCTTCGGCACCGAATCGACCGGATACAAACTCTGGTCCGGATATACCTCGCCGGCGGTATTGGCATCGCCGGCCACTTGCCAGCCAGAGCAATAGATGGCTTTCAAACCCGCCTGAACGGTTTGAATGGCCTGGTTTCCGGACATGCAGCCCAGACCCGCGATCACCGGCTCGCTGTGGAGCTGTCGCCAGAATTTTTCGGCCCCCAGCCTCGCCAGAGTGTGCTCGATGTGCACGGAGCCCCGCAGGCGCGCCACGTCGGCCGGGCTATAGGGGCGGTGGATGCCGGTCCAACGATCATTCGTTTTGTCGCTCAAGTCGATTCTCCGGGCGGTTAGGTGGGGCGAGCTTGCGTCTCGGGTTGCATGAAGCTTAAAGTACGACTGGCGCGGATTTACACATTAGAAATTTGACACTGTGAATTTCACAACGGTGAAATATGGCGGGACTGATCCGACAGGGACATTTTCTCGGCACGAAGCTCAGGTCACTGCGAAAACGCAATGGCCTTACCCTTGACGAACTCTCCGCCCGCTGCGTGCAGATCGATGCGGCCGGCGCCCCGTCGGTGTCCTACTTGAGCATGGTGGAGACCGGCAAACGCATGCCATCGCCCGATATGCTGGATATGCTCGCGGGCATATTCAGCAAGGACGCGCGCTGGTTTCTCGACGAGAACACCGAAGTCGAGGCCGCCCCGGCGCAGCGCGAACGCGGGGGCCTTGAGGCCATGCCCTTGGAGCCGGCGTTTCTGTTCACTCACGAGCTGCTGCAGAACGCCCTGCCGGAGCTGCTGTCGCAAACCGGCACCACGGGACGGCAATTCGCACAGCTTCTGATTCGAGTCTGGCAGGAAACCCGCCACAATAATTTCCCCGACATCGAGCGCGCGGCCGAGGAGTGCGGCAAACGCCAAATGCCGCTCACCCTCGATGCACTGATGGCGATCTGCAAGCGGCACGCGTTGAACGTGCGCTGGTTCGACGGCGACGCGCGCAAGCCGAACGGGGCGCTGGTGCGTTCTCAATTCGAGGCGCCGGGGACGGTGCTCATCAACAAGCGGCTGCGCAATCAAGAGGAACGTCTGAAGTACGAGCTGGCGTTCATCATCGGCCACAAGATTCTGCACAACGGCGACGGCGCCATCTCACCGCATAGCACGGTGCATTCCGGCGACGCCGAAACGTCCGCCGCCGGCATGGGCGCACAAGACGTGCTGTACGCCTGGCGCGACTTCGAGTGCAGTTTCTTTGCCGGAGCGTTGTTGTGCCCGCGCGTTCCGTTCAGGCGCTTCTTGATCCGGGAAGCGCACAGCGTCGCTGCCTGCGTCAAGCTCGGGGTCACGCCGGCGCTGGTCATGCGCCGCATGACCGCCGTGTCCCCCTACCGCCATTGGCACTTCTTTGACGCCTATCCTCCCGGTTACCTGCGCGCCGTGTATCGCGGCAACGGCATCCCGCTGCCGTGGGGCAATATGAGCCTGGTGTCCGACCCCTGTCCGCGCTGGGCCGTGTTTCGCTTGCTGCAGACCACTCCCGAGAGGCTGCCGATGCGAAAACCCAAGTCGCAGATCTCGGTGATGCAGGATGGCAAGCGCGCGCGGCTGTACTGCTGCCATTCGCTGCTGACTCGCGACGCTCTGGACGAAGTGCACGTGCTGTCGGTGGGAGTCGATCTACTGCCTGCGCTCGACGCCCAGGGCTTCGACGGCGAAGAGATGGTCGGGATGGTGGCGGAGGCCTGCCGTCGCGGCGGCGGCGACGGGGTGATTCCGGAGCGGGCCGTTGCCGCCATTCGCGCCGCCTCGCAGGTACTCAACATTGCCTGGATCGCCGAGGCGCTCGACACGCACGCGAGCGTCATCTGTCCCCGCAGCGGCGCCTGTCCGCGGCAGCCGCAGGGCTGCGTCTAGTAGACGCGCTCGCCCGCCAACCAGGTCTCAAGCACGCGAATCTTCCAGATGTCCGCCGCCGGAATCTTGAACAGATCGCGGTCGATGACGATGAAGTCGGCCCACTTGCCGGGCTCAAGCGAGCCCAAGGTCTGTTCCTGATGTTCCGCGTAGGCCGCATTCAACGTGAATGCGCGAAACGCCTCGAGCAAGGTCATGGCCTGCTCCGGATGCCAGCCGCCGGGAGGCTGATTCGCGTGATCGGTCCGGGTCACCGCGGCGTGCAGGCCGAAGAACGGATTGTCGGATTCAACCGGGAAATCCGAACCCCCGGCAATCACGGTGCCCTGATCGAGGAAGGTGCGCCAGGCATAGGCGCCTTTGAGGCGTTCCGGGCCGATGCGCGCCTCCGCCATATTCTTGTCGCTGGTGGCATGCGTCGGCTGCATGGATGCGATGAGGTCCAATTGCTTGAAGCGCGGTATATCGGCCAACGCGACGACTTGCGCGTGTTCGACTCGATTGCGCAGCGCCCGGCCGCCGACGGCGCGGTAGGCGGCCTCGAAGCAGTCGAGCACCTGACGGTTGGCCGCATCGCCGATGGCGTGAATATTGACCTGGTAGCCCGCACGCAGGGCGGTCTCGATCTTGTGCTGCATCTCGGCGTTCGTCATGAACAAGAGACCGGATTGCTGCGGCTGGTCTGCGTACGGGGCGAGCAGCGCGGCGCCCCGGCTGCCCAACGCGCCGTCGGCGAACAGCTTGACCGAGCGCACGGTGAGCCGGTCCTGCGCAAACCTGAGCAACGGACCGTCTTTGGACAGCGCTGCGAAATCCTTGCCGGTATCCAAGATCATCGCGTACACCCGCAACGTCAGTTGACCCTGATCGCCGAGCTTTCTGTAAGACGCAATGACGTCCGCACCGACACCGGCATCGCCGACGCCGGTCAGACCCACGGAATTCATGTGCCGCATCGCGGCCCGCAAGGCCGCCAGACGTTCGGTCTCGCTCGGTTCCGGGATGACGGCCTCCACCAAGTTCATGGCCTTGTCCACCAAGACCCCCGACGGGTTGCCCGCGGCGTCGCGCTCGATGCGCCCGCCGGCGGGATCCGCAGTGTTCTTGGTGATGCCCGCGGCTTGCAGCGCCTTCGAATTGAGCCACTTTGCGTGGCCATCGATCCGGTCCAGGGCGGCCGGCCGATCGGCGACGGCGGCGTCGAGTTCCTGTGCGGTCGGAAAGCGGTCCAGATTCCAGAGGACCTGATTCCAGCCGCCGCCCAGCAGCCAGGCGCGCTGCGGATTCGCCTGTGCGTAGGCGTGTATCGCATGTGTGGCCGCCCGCAAGCTCTTAGTGCCCGTCAATTGAATTTGCACGCTCTCCAAACCCAGCGCGAGCACGTGGCCGTGCGCATCGATCAGTCCCGGAAGGAGCGTCTTGCCGTGCCCGTCGATGACCCGGGCGCCCGCGTACTTCGAACGCAGGCGCGCGCCAGCGCCGATTTCGAGAACCCTGCCCGCTTCGAATGCCAGCGCGCTGAAGGACCGGAGTTTCGTGCCCGCCAGGGTGTAGCCGTGAACGTTCGCCACGATGGTCGGCGCATCGCCTGCGGTCGGCGCATCGCGTACGGTCGGCGGCGCAGCCGCAGGCGGGGGAGTAGTCCCGGCTGCATATGCGGTCGTAGCGGCCAGAATGAGGGCGAGGATTGGATGTTTGACTGGCGGATTCATGCTTGTACCGTGCCTGTATTGCTGGCATAATGCAAGCATGGCTATTCAGATCAATATACGCGATGTTCCGGAGCGCGTCCGTGACGAGTTGGCGTCCCGTGCGGCATTGCAGGGCAAGTCGATGCAGGAATTCTTGCGAGCCGAATTGGAGCGCTTGGCGGCACGCCCCTCCGTGGATGCCTGGCTGCAACAAGTGCGCAAACGCAAGCGGGCGGCGCGCACCAGCATCTCCCCCAAGCAGATACTAGCGAATAGATACGCCGACCGACGGTGAGTGTCGTGGTCGATTCGTCGGTGATAGTTGCGGCGCTCATCGACGTCGGCCCACACGGCGTTTGGGCGGAGGATGTCCTCGCCGAAGGTGCGTTGTACGCGCCGGAGCTGGCGCGGGTAGAGGCCACCAACATTCTTCGCCGTTTCGCGCGTGCGAAGCTGATCGCGACGCCGGAGGCAAACGCTGCTCAAGACGACCTAATGCAGCTCGAAATCGATTTGTTGTCCTTCGAGCCTTTTGCGGACCGCGTCTGGGAGCTGCGGCACAACGTAACGAGTTACGATGCATGGTACGTCGCGGTCGCTGAAGCGCTCAAATTTCCGCTCGCTACCCTGGACAAACCGCTCGCGCGATCGAAGGGAGTGACTTGCGAATTCCTGACGCCCGACTGGGAGTAAACCGGAACATCGTGCAAAGCAAGTGGAACATCACGATCAAAACCCCGATGGGCGACAAATCGGGCATCCTCGACCTGGAGGTCGAGGGGACCTCGCTGAGCGGATCGCTATCGCACGCCTCCCACCGCGTCGAGATCAGCGACGGCAAGGTCGCAGGTAACACGCTCCACTGGTCGGCGAAGATCACCACGCCGATGCGCATGAATTTCAAGTTCACTGCGACGGTCGATGGCGACCGCATCAGCGGCGTTGCGCGGCACGCGCTCGGCAAGGCCCCGTTCACCGGCACACGCGCCGGCTGATTGAACAATATCTGCGGCGCTGCGCGCCGCCAGCAGCCATCCCTGAGGTTTTCCCGCCCTACAGCTTGGGTTGCGCGAGCCGATAGCTAGGGTTGGCCATGCTTACCTTGAAACGCCTTTCTCGACGCGTCGACGGTCCGCTGCTGCACGGAACGCTGGCGGGATGCGTCGCCCTGGTCATTTCCTGCCTCGGCCTGTTTTATTTCTGGCATGCGGCGCGGGTGGCGCAGCTCGGGGCGGTGCGCATCGAACTCGTCCAATTGGCCCGTGTCGCCGCGACGCTGGTCGACGGTGACCGGCACCGGGTCCTCAAATCGCAGGCACAGGCCGGCGGCGCCGATCATCTCGCTCTGCTCGCTCCGCTGGTGCGGTTTCACAAGGCCACGTCCGACATCATCTACGTCTATACCGCCATCCTCGACAAGGACCGCATCTACTACGTCCTCGGTACCGACTACCTATATCGCGTCGAGGGCGACAGCATCGCGCCAGACCCGATCATGACGCCGCACGACACACTGGATCCGACGCTGCGACGCGCGCTCGAACGGCACGAGGTTGCCGTGAACGATGAGCCCGTCACGGAGGCGATACGCAGCTACATGAGTGCGTACGCGCCCTTCTATGACTCGCACGGCCGGTTTGTCGGCGTCGCGGGCGTCGAC
>JBARBX010000200.1:0-4293 GCA_049793535.1 Steroidobacteraceae bacterium
TCCCAACAGCGATCTGACCGCAGTGCTCAATCTGCCGCTGATTGCGGATACCCTCGCAGTCCGTGGCGTCATTTACAACGACCGACGGGGCGGCTACATCAACAACGTGCCGGGCACATTCACGCGCAAGCCGACCGATCTCGGCATCCACTATGGCAATTACCCGACGGGCTGCGGGCCGAGCACGACCCCCTGCCAGGTCCCCCCGGACAGCGAGGCCATCAACAACTACGCCATTGCGGCCAACGCAATCAATCCGGTCACTTATCAAGGGATGCGCGTGTCGGCTCTTTGGGACGTCAATTCCAACTGGAATGCCCTGCTGACTCAGAGCTACCAGAACATCGACGCCGAAGGGGTATTTTATCAGATGCCCAACGCCTCCGATGGTGCGCCGTTGCCCAGCCAGTCGGTCACGCTGTTCAATAATTCGTTCAACAAGGACCGATTCGAAAATACAGCCTTGACGATCAATGGCCGAGTCGGCGACCTCAAGGTGGTCTATACGGGGGCGTATCTGATCCGCAATGTGAGCCAGATACAGGACTACACGAATTATGCGCGTGGTTTTTATGCGGACTATTACCAGTGTCACGGCGCCGAGCCGGCGAATGGATTGGCGTCGAAGTGTTATTCGCCGAGCACCACGTGGAACGAGACTGAACACAATTCACATCAAAGCCACGAGTTTCGACTCAGCACCCCCGACGATTGGCGATTTCGCGGCATCGTCGGCGCCTTTTGGGAACAGTTGAAGATCGAAGACCAGCTGAACTGGCTCTATAAGACCTTGCCGGCGTGCACCACCACCGTTACCGCGGGATGTTTGACCGATATTGGGCCCGCGCCCGATACGACCGTGTCCGATCCCAACACGCGCAACGACAATGTCGCATTCTTCAATGACGTCCACCGTGGCTACAAGCAGCTGGCGTTTTTTACGTCGCTGGACTTCGACATCATTCCCAAGGTGTTGACGGTGACGGCCGGGACCCGCTACTACGATTTCGACAATACCGAGAAAGGCGCGGTCAGCGGCAGCTTTTTCTGTTACGAGGCGGGTCCCGCCCCCTGCTTGAATTACGCAACCAACGTCGATGGCGAGAATCTGAACACGAGGTACAAGGGCGCCAAGAGCCGAGCCAATCTGACGTGGCACATCGTGCCGGATGCGTTGGTTTACTACACGTGGTCGCAGGGTTTTCGGCCCGGCGCGTTCAATCGGAATTTCGCCTGCTACATCAAGGACGCCACCGGTATCCCACAGTACTGCTCGCCGCTATCGTTCACTTCCGACAATCTGACCAACAACGAGCTCGGCTGGAAAACCGAATTTTTCGAACACCGCCTGCAGTGGAACGGAGCGGTCTATCAAGAAGACTGGAACAACGTGCAGGTCAACTTTTTCGATCCGGGAGAACTCGGCAATGTCGGCTTCGGCGCGAATGGACCAAACTATCGAATTCGCGGTGTGGAAACGTCGTTTATCGCGGTGATCGCCCAGGGCCTGACGGCACAGGGAGGGGCTTCCTGGAACAGCAGCGAACAGACCAACTCGCCCTACCTGGTCGCCAACAATCCCGCGCTGTTGGCGAACCCGGCCACCAAGTCCGAATACGGACAACCGATCCTCAGTGTTCAGAATCCGTACGGTCCCATCGGCAGCCCAAGCGCCAATTCTCCGCCGTTGCAGTTCAACTTGCGTTTGCGTTACGAGTGGACGGTGAACTCTTACAATGCCTTCGCGCAAGCCGGCGCCTCGCATACCGGCCATTCCTTCACCCAGTCCGGCAGTAACCCCTCGATCTCCGCCGGTGGGAACGTGAGCACGACCAACCTCCGGTTCGAAGACCCCGCGTTCACTGAGTACGACGCCTCTTTCGGCACCGCGAAAGATGCATGGACGACGGAGCTATACGCCCAAAACCTGACCAATGTGATCAAGAGTGTCTTCACTTCGAGCACGCAGTTCGTTCCGGCGGAGGCGATCACGAGACCACGGGTGCTTGGCGTAAGGTTCGCCTACAAATTTTAAATGCGTGCCGTGCGAGCGGCGCGGCGTGCGTCGCCGGGTTCAGGCATGCCATAATGCACATTGAACGCACTCGAGCACTCACCTTTCGGAGACGCGCATGCGGCAGTTGATCGATTGGCTCATTGGCTGGCCCGAGCGCGTTGCGGCTCATCTCATGTGGCTCGCGCCGCTGTTTGCGCGAATTACGGTGGGCTGGGTATTTATGTGGAGCGGCTGGGGCAAGCTCAACAACTTGCCGCAGGTGACCGAAAACTTCGTCGGCTGGGGAATTCCATTTCCCGGCTTCTTTACGCCGCTCACCTCCGGAATCGAATTCTTCGGCGGCCTGTTTCTGCTGGTTGGACTGCTCACCCGGGTTTCCGCCGGGGCGCTGGGCGTCACCATGATCGTCGCCATCCGCAGCGCCAAATGGGCCGACGTCGACTCGTTGGAAACGCTGCTGGGATTCGATGAGTTCGAATATCTCGCCCTGTTCCTGTGGCTGGCCGTCGCGGGCGCGGGGGCCTTCTCGATCGACCACCTGCTGATGCGTTGGTTGCGAAAACCGGGTCAGGCGAGTTAAGGGCTCTCATGGCAAAAGCGTATTGGGTTACCTGTTATCGCGACATTTCGGATCCCGCCAAGCTTGCGGCGTACGCCAAGCTCGCGGGCCCCTCTATCGAGTCGGGCGGAGGGCGCTTCATCGCGCGCGGAACCGCCGCCATGGCGTACGAGGCCGGCCAACGGGAGCGGGTCGTCGTGATCGAATTCGATTCGATCGAGCATGCCATTGCGACGCACGACAGCCCGAGCTATCGAGAGGCGCTCGCGGCGCTGGGAAATGGCGCCGTCCGGGACGTACGGATCGTGTCCGGCGTCTAACGCAGGCCCTGCGAGCGTTCTGCCTCGCGCAAGGTCTCGCTCAAGAGTTCGCTGCTCTGCTGAAAGCAGTTTGCCCACTCGGGCAGCCTCGGCGATGAGGCCGCATGCGCGAGCTCCGTCAGCAGCATTCCCGGGTCGAGAGGCCCCTCCGGGCCTTTGAAAACACCTCGAATGGCAACCACCCCGATGACGCGATGATTGCGCACGAAGCGATGCTCGATGAAGCCCCACTTCTCGTTCCAGCCGAGCAATCGGGTGTGAATCTCGAATCTTTGAAATACCTTGAGGTCGCGGCGAAACTTGGCGATGGCATCTCCCACCACCGGGAACGCTTGCCGCTTTCTTGCCACGCCGAGGGCCCCGGTTTGCACGAACCACTGCAAGCGGCCAATATCCGCCAGCGCGAGATATCGGCCGTTGTTGACGTGGAGATTGACGTCCAGGTCGTTCGGCCAAACGCGCAAGTTGACTCGCGTGGTCGAGAGCAGATCGACTCTCGGTGCACCGACCAGACCGAGTGCGACACGAATCAAGCGCAGCCATGGGAACACAGCAAAGCCTCTGACGGATGTGGGTTGCTCGAGTGTAGCCGAAGTGCCGACTCGACCCAGGGCGTGATAATGTTGCGGCGTCGCAAGTATCATCGGGATTCACAATCGATGCGGCGTGAGCAGATCGTTTTCGTCGGCACCAGCGACCTGTCGGGACACTTCCGCGGCAAGAGTTTTCCCGCGGCGGATCTGCCGGCCCGGCTGGAGCGGGGCGTGGGCCTCGCACCGACCAATATCTTTCTCTCCGCCTCCGGCGGCATTCAATTCACGCCGTTCGGCACCGCGGGCGAGGTGTTTCTCGTCCCCGATGCCGGCACCTGTGTGACCGTGCCCTTCGAGGACAGTACCACGGAGTATTTCCTGCTGGGCGATATCAGGACCCTGGAAGGCACGCCTTGGGCCTTTTGTCCGCGCCACGTGCTGCGCCGAGCGCTCGATCGCCTGCAGAGCGAAACGGGGCTGCGTCTGCTGGCCGCCTTCGAGCAAGAGTTCATCTACAGCGGCGCACCGGCGCATCCCATGCAGCCCTATGAGTTGGATGCCTACCGGCGCCAGGGCCCGTTCGGTGAGGCGCTGCTGGCCGCCCTGCGGCACGCCGGCGTCGTTCCGGACAGTTTCCTCGCCGAATTCGGGCCGCAGCAATTCGAGGTCACCGTGGCGCCGGCATTGGGGCTGCGCGCCGCCGACGATGCGGTGATCACGCGCGAACTCACGCAGGCCGTGGCCTTTCGATTGGGCCACCGGGTGAGCTTTACGCCGCTGCCCGACATCGGCGGAACCAGCAGCGGGACGCACATCCATTGGAGTTTCCTGGACGAGGACGATCAAGCGGTGCTCTACGATGAG
>JBARBX010000201.1:0-3132 GCA_049793535.1 Steroidobacteraceae bacterium
GGACAGAGACGCTCGTGCATCGCCAACGCTGTCATAGGCACGCAGATAGGTGAGTGGCGCGGGACATCGCAGTCCCGCGCTCTCCCAGAACCGGACGTGAACCTCTCGATTCATCCGGCTCCCATCATCCAGCCGCTGATCCCAGGGTCCAGTGAGCGAACATGTCCGGGTTGCGCCGCTTGAGCGAACGCAGCCAGTCCCATGCCGCCAACGTATGCCCCCGGAACCGTTTGTATTTGCGAGACACCCATCGCACGATGAAAGCATCAATCGTGCGGAGTTCCTCGCGAAGCTTCGAGGGGTAAAACCGCCCATAGTAGCGCACCCATCCGGAGAGGAAGGGGCGGGTCCATCTGGCGATTTCGTCCAGATCAAGATCGCTGCGCAGATGCATTCGCCACCGCCGCACCTCCAGCCGTATCCGTTTGGCAGCCTTATCACTGACCGCGGGGATGAAGCTGACAAAGCGCTTTTGGTTTCGGCCAATCGCCGATCTCGACCGAAACGTGTAGCCGAGAAAGTCGAACGATCGCTCCGGGTATTTCCCGGGACGATTGGCATCCTTGCAGTAAACGATCTTGGTCTTCTCCGGGTGCAGCCGTAGCCGGCACGCCGCAAACCTCTGTTCCAGCGCCTGACGTAGCTCAAGCGCCTGGGCTTCACTCGCGCAGTGGCAGATCGCGTCGTCAGCGTAGCGTTCGAACGGGATGGTCGGATACTCCCTTTGCATCCAGAGATCGAACGCATAGTGAAGAAAGAGATTCGCCAACACGGGACTGACAACAGCCCCCTGCGGCGTCCCGCTCTCCCGGTCAACCAAGTCCCCATTCGGCATGCTCACAGGCGCCCGCAGCCACCGTTCAAGGTAGAGCAGAACCCATGGACAGTCCGTGTGCCGCCGCCCCGCTCTCATCAAGAGGCCCCAGTCGATTTCATCGAAGAAGCTCTTGATGTCGAGGTCGAGCACCCAGTCGCGCGCCCAGCAACGCTGCCGGGCTTTGACGAGAGCATCGTGTGCTGACTTCCCGGGCCGATATCCATAGGAATCCCGGTGAAACACCGGTTCCAGGATCGGCTCCAGGTGCCGCTTGACAACCATCTGGGCGATCCTGTCGGCGACCGTCGGAATCCCGAGCGGCCGCGTTGCTCCAGTATCGCCTTTCGGTATGTCAACCCGGCGCACGGGTGGCGGACAGTAGCTTCCGGACGACATCCTGTTCCAGATCCGATAGAGGTTCTTACCCAGATCCCTATCGAAGTCCTCGATGGACTGTCCGTCTACACCAGCCGCCCCTCGGTTGGCCTTCACTTGCTTGTACGCTTCCCACACTTCGCGTTTGGCAATACAAAACGGCTTCGCTCTATCCATAGCGGTCATCCCCTTGCGGGTTGCCACCGCGATAGAGCCGAATGACGACGCCCCTTCGGTCCGTTCCCATTACAGAACCATCAACCCTACTACGGGCGCCTCCGCCCCTGTGCCCCGCATCGGTACTCGGACCCTCGCGGCGACTGACCGCTTGGATTTCTCCCTTCGCATCGGGGCGACAGGTTCCTGTGTTCCTTACCGAAGCCTGTCTTGAGGTCACGCCGCCTTCATGCCGGACGCCGGTTGGACCGTCAGCAGGTATCGTCCAACCCTTGCTCGCGGGACAGAAGTCCGGGTCCCGGTTTTGACGTCGGTTGAATACGTTACGACACGTCATCAGCGGTTCACTCGCGTTCGTCTCCTCAAGACCCACCTGACGGAATAGCTTCCGCCTTTTCCAGCAACGCTCACCACGAAGGCTCTTTACCCCCGCAGCTTGTGGCGGTTTGAAGCCTGCCCCTGCAGGCCGACTTCGGGGGGCCGTCCCCCATCTCCGGTAAAGCTCCGCTTCGTCTCAAGCGGAGACGAGACGTTCACAGCACACGACCTCTTCGTATTTCACCGACCGCCACAGGCGTTCGACGAAAACGTTGTCACGCCAGGCACCGCGGCCATCCATGCTGACGAAGATCGCGTTCTCAACCAGCCGCCCGGTGAAGGCCGCACTTGTGAACTGCGAACCTTGATCGGTATTGAAAATTTCCGGCCGGCCATATCGGGTGAGCGCCTCGTCCACCGCTTCGAGGCAGAAGTCGACATCCATCGTGATCGATAGGCGCCACGACAGAACCCGCCGGCTGACCAGCGTTTCGTTGGCGCGAGCCAAGCTCGCGAAACGCGAGGTGAACCAGTCGACCACCGCCGCAAGGTAGACAAACCCTCGGGCCATCGGAATATACGTGATGTCCATAGCCCAAACTTGGTTTGGCCGCTCGATCGCCAGTCCACGCAGCAGATATGGGTAGATTTTGTGCCCCAACGCCGCCTTCGACGTGTTCGGCTTGCGGTAGATCGCCTCGATCCCCATCCGCCGCATCATCGTGGCGACTAACCCGCGGCCGATCGCCACGCCTTCGCCACGCAATAGGTCGCGCAGCATCCGGCTGCCCGCGAACGGGTAGTCCAGATGCAGCTCGTCGATCCGGCGCATGATCGCAAGCTCGGCCGCCGGAACCGGCCGAGGCTCATAGTATAGAGTGCTCCGGCTCAGCCCCAGCAGCTCGGCCTGCCGCCCCAAAGAAAGATCGTGGCCACGATCGATCATCGCTTTGCGCTCAGTAGGCCCGCTTTGCTGAGCGCACCGGCCAAAAAATCGTTCTCCAGCGTCAGCTCGCCGATCTTGGCATGCAACACCTTCAAATCCACCGCCGGCGTTGCCTCAGCCGATCCGCCACCGAACAACCCGGCGGCACCCTCGAGCACCTGAGCCTTCCACGCCGTGATCTGGTTGGCGTGAACGTCATACTGCTGGGCCAGTTCGGCCAGCGTCTTCTCGCCCTTGATGCCAGCCAGTGCCACCTTTGCCTTGAAGGCCGGATTGTGGGTCCGACGTGCTCGTCTTGCCATTGTCGCTCCTGATCTGCGGCACTCTCGCCGCTCTCAGGCAGATTTTCCACTTATCGGCCTGTCCGAATTTGCCCGGCCACCTCTCTCTATCGCCGGCGTGCCGCCAAAACCTGTTGACCAGCAGCAGGCATGTCGCACCCCGCGCGGGCGCAAGATCGCCAAGGATCGCGCCGAGCATCTCCTCCGCGATCGCACCC
>JBARBX010000202.1:0-18573 GCA_049793535.1 Steroidobacteraceae bacterium
CGTTTTTCATTGCGTACGGTGTGATGTCGATTCCGGCGGGCTTTGCGGTGGAGCGCTGGGGAGAGAAGAAGCCCATGGTCGCCTCCTTCGTCGCGGCGAGTCTCGGCGCGGCAAGTTTCGCGGCCTACCCGACTTATTCAATGGCGGTGACTTCGCTCTTTGTGATCGGGGCGGGGATGGCTGTGCTGCAGGTGGCGATCAATCCGCTGCTGCGGGTGGCCGGAGGCGAGGAGCACTTCGCGTTCAACTCAGCGTTCGCGCAGCTCATCTTCGGCGCCGCTTCCTTCGTGAGTCCTCTGGTCTATTCCGATCTCGTGAGGCACCTCGATCCCGCACATCGCGACCTTAAGGGGCTGTACGGGGTTCTGGGCAGCATCACAACTCCCGCGCTTCCATGGGTATCGATTTACTGGATATTTGCCGTGGTCTCCGGCGTTTGCGTGGTGGTGATCACATTGATCCGCCTACCCAAGGTGGAGCGAACGGCGGAGGAATCGGCGGGCACGCTGTCCATGTATCGGCAGCTTTTGCGCAACCCCTATGTCTGGCTTTATTTTCTTGCCATCATTGCCTATGTCGGCTGCGAGCAGGGCACGGCCGATTGGATGTCCCCGTTTCTCGAGCGCTACCACCATGTCGATCCCCACACGGGAGGTGCGGATGCGGTGGCCTACTTCTGGGGGCTGATGACCGCCGGCTGTCTCCTGGGGATGGGCTTGCTGAAGCTTTTCGACAGCCGCCGCGTGTTGATCGGATTTTCGATAGGTGCGCTGTGCATGCTGTCGATGGCCTTGTTCGGCTCGGCCGAAGTATCCCGAGTGGCCTTTCCCTGCATCGGTTTCTTCGCCTCGATCATGTGGCCCACACTGGTGTCGCTGGGCCTAAATTCGGTACCCCAGCACCATGGCCCTTTCGCCGGGATCCTGTGCTCGGGGATCATGGGCGGTGCGCTCGTGCCCTTTGTCATTGGCTGGCTCGGGGACCTGTACGGCCTGCGAGTCGGAATGCTGTTTCTGTACCTGACCTTCGGGGTCGTCTTGAGCGTCGGCGTGTGGGCGCGGCCGCTCATTCGCAACGCAACCAGGAGCGGCACCAGCGAAGCAAGACTCGTCGATGCATAGATACATTGCAAAGTGGGTTATAGCCATATTGGCCGTCACTGCGCGGATCAGCGGCGCTCAAGCGTCAACGGCACCTCCAGTCGATGTGCCGCCAGCGGCCGGTGCCGCGAACGCAGCACGCTATGCCAGCGACCCTTATGAATTTGCGGCGGCAGACAGCGTTACCCAGACCATCCGACTGTCGAGAGTTGCCGACGGCGTGCGCTTCACCTGGCCGCGCACAGTCTCCCAATGGGACACAGCGTTGCTGGCAGTCCGCAGCTGGGGCGCGGAACAAGACCCCTGGGTCGAGGTGTCGGTCGGCGAGTTTCGCATTCAACAGTATCTCGATACCAATGCGCTGGGCGCGCGTTGGTTGAACTTGAGCGGCCTGCGTGAGCAACTTGCCGGCGGTGCCGAAGTCATCATTCGCACTCATGCGGTGACGCTCGAAGCCGAGACGGCCACACTACGATTATTCGACAATCATCTCGACTTGCGACAACGCATCTTGGTGATTGCGCCTCATCCCGACGATGCCGAAGTCGCGGCGTTCGGTCTGTATGCCGATCGGCAAGCCAGCGTGGTCACGGTGACCGCAGGCAATGCCGGCGACATGAACTATCGCGCCAGCGTCAGCGATCCTAAGGAGCATTACGCCCTCAAGGGCTATTTGCGTGCGGTCGACAGCGTGACTGTTCCGTGGCAGGGCAATATTCCTCCGGAGCGCACCGCCAATCTCGGCTACTTCGATGGGCGAGTGGATGAGATGTATCGAGTACCGGGACAAACGGTTCCGGAAGTCTATAGTGCAAATACCGATGTGGCGCGCTATCGGCGCGCGAACCTGAGCAAACTGGTATCGAGCGGCGCGCGCAGCAACTCCTGGCAGCATCTAGTGGAGGACTTGGTGGAGGTGCTGCGCAAGGTGAGCCCGGGGATTGTGGTGATGCCGGATCCACGACTTGACGCTCATCCGGATCATGAGTTCACCAGCGTGGCCCTCGTCCAAGCGCTCGAGCAGTGGCAAGGTAACCCGATCTTTCTGCTTTACACGAATCACGCCGACTCCGACCATTATCCCTATGGACCCGCGGGCACCGTGGTGTCGCTACCGCTCGGCGAAGGGCACATCAGCGTGCAAAAGATATATTCACATCCCACCGCGCACGCCCTGCAGATTCGGAAATTGTTTGCCTTGGAGTCCATGCATGACTTGCGGCTCTCTCCGGAGGAGCAGATCACCTGCAATTCGGCAACAATTGCGCACCGCCCGGATTATCCACGTATCCCGGAAGAAGATTATTTTCGGCGCGCCCCGCGTGCGAACGAATTGTTCCTGGTGTTCGATAAACCCGGCGTTCGCGCGGCAATTCAAGAATTTCTTGTGCACTACAATGCGGCTCAAGGCACACGTTCCGCGCAGCAAGTACATTAAGCTTGACACGCTGTTGAGAAGTGCGCGTGCGACTAGGTCGGCACTGGTACTGCATAGTCGCGCAATGTGACCATTAGCGGCTCCAGGTGGCTGCGGTAATGGCGCCAGCGGCCGGAGGAGCTGCCGTAAATCGGACGGCGCACCTGCGATGCGCTGGCTGTCAACGATACCGACGTGTTTCTTTGAATGTCGATTGCTGACTCGTTCCATTGAAGTCCGCAGTGCGTTGCGATCGCCCGGCCGACCCGATTGGGCTCGCTCACTAGATCTTCGTAGACGATTTCGTGGATTCGATCGCCCAAGACCGCCCGCCAATGTTTCACCAATTGCTCGTAGGCTGTGTAGTACCGGCCCAGTTCCCCCAGGTCGTAACTGAACGGATAGCCTGCCGCGAACAGCGTCCGATACATGGCAAAACAGCTATCGAGAGGCGAACGCCGCACGAGCAGGAGCTTCGCCTCCGGCAGCGCGCGGTGGATGGCACCAAGGTAGAGATAGTTCAGCGGAAGCTTCTCGATGATTCGGTTGCCGTCAATGCCGGCGCCGGCGAGTCGCGCGTACTCGGCGGCAACTGCCGCTGCATCGGCGACTGCAGCTCGTTCGAACACGTCACCCGATCCGGGCGGCGCCGCAAATAAGGCGCGCGAAACGTTGTCTGTCTCGCCGTTCGATCGCACGTTCGCCAGTCCCGACAGAATGCGTTCTACCAGCGTGGTGCCCGAGCGTGGAAGGCCAACGATAAATATATAACGCGAGTGATCCCGAATTGCTTGCGGCCCGGCTTGCGTTCCGCGGGGTTGCGCGACGAAATCTCGCGTATACACCTTGGCGATACGCAGCAGTTTGCCCTCGTCCGTCGCGACGTCGTACTCGAGCCGCGAGCGTCGTGCCTGCGCAGCGGTGGTAAACCAGCGAAAGGCCTCGTCGAACCGTCCGACATCGTCGAGCTCTTTACCCAGTGCGTAACCCAAAAATATGAGCGCGCGATAGTCGGCTCCCGCTCGGGTAAGCCGCGCTTGGAGCTCTTCTATGTGGTTCGCCGAGGCATGCTGGACGCGAAGCTCTGACCTCAGCAGATAGGTCGGATATTGGCTTGGATCAAGCGTGATTCCACGATCACAGGCCGCTTCTGCCTCGATCAGCTTGCCGAGGCTGCGCTCACTGCACGCCAGGTTGTACCAAAACCGAGGATCGTTCGGGGCAAGTTGGGTCGCGCGCAGATATAGGGCGTTCGCTCGATCGTGCTGACCGAGAGCCATCGAGACGTTGGCAAGTCCGTCGTACGCATCAGCACCACCGGGTGCCAGCCCCACCGCCTGCACGACGATCCGCTCCGCTTCGTGCGGGCGTCCGAGTTTCAATAGCAACGACGCCAGAAAACCATGGGCGGGCAGACATTCTTGCGCTCCGTCGACGGCCCGCTGTGCGAATGGCAATGCCTCATCGGCACGCCCGGCCCGAGCCAATCGGAAGGCCTCGTGCGCGGCAGCTCGAGCAGCAGCTTTCATAGTCCTCCGGTGACGTCGGCCGTCAAACTGTAACCGGAAGTGTCGTGTCGTGGAAAGTGCCGGTTGCCGCAACAGGGGTAACAGCGGACTCCCGATCCGTGGCAGTCGCGCCACAACCGAAAAAAGTGGAAATCTCCTAAGAAGTCGCGTGAAGGAACGAAGCTTTCCGTTGACGGGCCCAGGGAGCTTGTCACATATTGAAGTGGCGCGGCGCAAGCGAGCCCGAGTTGGCTGCTGAGGAGAGCTCTTGGGAGAGCAATAGATGCCGCGCGTGGGATGGGCAGTCAGTTTGCGCAGGCGACGACTCGGCCATGGCGCGTTTCAGACGTCCTGACGCCGTGCTCGCCGGCGATTGTCGTTGGCCATGTGTAGGGGGTGTAGCATGAGGCAGTCCAGTACGGCTCGACGCGTCGCGAAGTCCGTGAAACGAACTCTCAGCGCGCATACACCGGTTCGTACCGCGGTGTGCATCGCGTTGTACGGGATGTCGCAGGCGGCGTACTCGCAACAGGCCGGGACGGAACCGGCGGATTCGCTCGCTGAAGTAGTCGTCACGGCCACCCGTCGCGTGCAGACGCTGGAGGCGGTGCCGTATAGCATTTCGGTCGTCAGTTCGGACCAGCTCACACAGGCGGGCGTGACCGACATCTCGTCACTGGCGACGGCAGTGCCCGGGCTCAGCATGTACGACTATGGCGCGCGCCTGGCCGGAGCGACGGTGCCAATCATCCGCGGTATCAACGCGACCGGCGAGCCGACGCGCGGATTTCGCAGCTTCGAGCAGGCCCCAGTTGGGACCTATATCGGCAATTCGCCGATCGATGGTTATTTTCAGTTGGACGATCTGAAGCAGGTCGAGGTTCTGCGTGGTCCGCAAGGGACCCTATACGGCGCAGGCGCGCTGGGCGGCGCCCTTCGAATCATTCCCAACTCGCCGGAGTTGAACAGCTTCTCGGGCGCGATCGAGGCCAGTGGTGGCAGGGTCGATCACTCGGATGGAACTCCCTATGCGCTGAAGGGCTTGGTCAACTTGCCGCTGGGCGACCAGCTCGCATTCCGGGCCTCGGCGAAGTACGCGTACGAACCCGGCTTCGTCGACACGTATGGTCTGTTCGCCCGCACCAACAACGGCGTGTCGGGAATCCCGCTGCTCGCCAATCCCGCCGACCCCGTTAATAGCCCGGCCATCTACTCGGATCGGCAGGACTGGAATTTCCAGAAGACGTTCACCGGGCGCGCGAGCCTGTTGTGGAAGCCAAGCGACGCGTTCAGCGCGGAGCTTGCGGTCCTGCACTCCAATGCGGACGGTGACGGTGGTCCGCAGGTCAATCCGGACTTTCCCGGCGGGGTGTCGCCGCTCGACGCCGCGACCACGTTACCCGCCGGTGGCCATTACCGGGAATTCTCGCAGATCGATCAGCCCTGGTCGCGCTACACGAATCTGACCAGTCTCGACCTCTCCTATGACGCGGGGTTCGCCACGGTGTCGTCGACGAGTTCCTACTACACGACAAGGGGCTCGACGCTGGAGGACAACACTTACAGCCTGGGCGGCCTCATCGATGGCGGCTACCTCCCGTATTACGCGGGCACCCCCACGAACCCGCGTTTTGTCTACGACGAGATATTCACCGATTCGGCGCACACCTTCACGCAGGAGGTTCGCCTCGTGTCGAAGGCCGGACCTGACAACGTTATCGACTACGTCGTGGGCGCTTTCTACGAAAATCAGGCGCGTGAGGGGGCATGGACCATCGCCGTCCCAGGGACACCGGAGCGGCAGGTTGCGCAGGGGTGTTCGGCAACTACGTTGACCTGCCCCGGCGGCGTTTTTTACATCGCTACGGCTCCCGGCGACGTCACGTTTCAGCAGATCGACAACCAGAATTTCACCGACAAGTCGGTGTTCGGCGAACTCACCTGGCATTTCATGCCGGGCGGACAGCTCACCGTCGGCGGCCGGCATTTCAGCCAGGAATTCACCGACGCGCAGTCCTATGACGACTACCCCTTCCCGACCCACTTGCCGGCAACACCGCATGAATCGCCGGCATCGAAAACAGTCTGGAAGGTCGACCCGTCATTCGAGTACTCCAAGGATCAGTTCGTGTATGCGTTGTGGTCGCAGGGCTTCCGCCGCGGCGGCGCGAACTCGGTGCCCCTGGCGGGGCCGTTCGCAGAAAGTCCGCTGATATCGACTTACCAACCCGACACGACGAACAATTACGAAGCGGGGCTCAAGGGGCGATTCAGCAACGGCTTCTCTTATACGGCTGCGGTGTTCGACATCAAATGGGACAAGCCGCAGATCTCGTCGAGCCTGCCGTCCGGAAATCTCGCCGTGTACAACGCGAACACGGCGGAATCGAAGGGCTTCGAGCTGGAGTCGAGCGGCCCGCTGTTCGTGCCGCATCTCGCCTATTCCGTGAGCTTTGCCTATGCCGATGCGCATTTGACCAGCGACTTTTCGTTGCCAGCGAACAATGGCCTCCAGACCGGCACCATCGTCCCGGGCCTGATACATGGTACTTCCGGGGAACAAATGCCCGGGAGTCCGAAGACCAGCGCGAGCGCCGGTGTTGTCTACGATATGAATGTCTCGTCTGGATACGATCTTGCCCTGGCGGCGAACGGAGTCTATCGAGGCGTCGTACCGATGCAACTGTCGCCCACGCTGGGCGTAACTACTGTGCAGAAATCATCGAGTTACGAGATCATGAATCTCTCGGCAGCACTGAGTCACAAGCCCTGGCGCACGACCCTGTACGTGACCAACCTGTTCGACAGGCAGAATATTCTGGTCCCGCCGACGCAGTTCAACGAGCTCGGCAAGCTGACGAACGACTATTTGGTCAATCCACCGCGGGAAGTTGGCGTTCGGCTCGCCTACACGTTCTGATCCGCCTTCCCCAAGGTCGGAGTTTGGAGTCCTGAAATGACCAGGCCGATACTTTCGATCGCGGTCGCATCGGCCGCCGTGCTGCTAGGGGTATCTGCTGTCGCGCTGGATTCGCCGGGGCAGGCCCGTGCCACGAAAACGGTGCCGCTGGAGCAAACCACTGCGCCGGCGACCTGCGATACACCTCAGCATCATCAGCTGGATTTCTGGGTGGGAAATTGGCAGGTCTTCGACGCCGCGACGAACAAGTTGGTTGCAATCGAGCGAGTCGAGAAGCACTCGGAAGGGTGTATCGTCCAGGAAAACCTGACCTTCCTGACGGACATGTACCGGCGCCCGGGCGTCAAGTACCGGCTCGCGGGCATCGGCGTCAATCGTTTCGATGGCGAGAATTGGCTGCAGATGTGGGCCGACAATCAGTGGGGGGCGATTTTCCTGCGTGGGGCACCGGATGCGGACGGCAAGATGGTATTCGTGACCGTGATTCCTTCGCGCAAACGCGATGTGAAGCTGGTGTATGAGAACCGCCCTGACGGTACCGTGCGCATCTTGCAGTACGTTGCGCCCGCCGGCAGCGGCAAGTGGCTGAAGTACGGTGATCTCATCAACCGCCCAAATCGCTAGCGACAGCGCGAGGAATTGCGGTAGGTGGTCCGAATGCCGGTGCACATCGAGGAACATGTCTGGATCACGTTGAGCGACGGTTGCCGTCTGGGGGCTCGTCTCTGGCTCCCGGAATCCGCGGCCGAGTCGCCCGTTCCTGCATTACTTGAGTACATCCCATACCGCAAGCGTGACGGAACACGAGCGCGCGACGACCCCATGCACGGCTACTTCGCGCATAACGGCTACGCTGCCGTCCGAGTCGACATGCGCGGCTCCGGCGAGTCCGATGGTCACCTTGCGGACGAGTATCTCAAGCAGGAGCAGGATGATGCCCTCGAGGTGATCGCGTGGATTGCGAGCCAGGTCTGGTGCACCGGCGCCGTGGGCCTGCAGGGCAAGTCGTGGGGCGGCTTCAATGCGCTGCAGATCGCAGCCCGCCGTCCGCCGGCACTGAAGGCGATCATCACGACGTTCTCGACCGACAATCGCTACACCGATGACATCCATTACATGGGCGGCTGCCTGCTCAACGACAATTTGTGGTGGGGCAGCATCATGCTCGCCTACCAGAGCCGCCCGCTCGATCCCGAGATCGTTGGGGAGGAATGGCGCGGGCGCTGGCTCGAGCGACTCGAGACACTCCCTTTCTTCCCAGCGCTCTGGCTATCCCACCAGCGCTACGAAGACTACTGGAAGCACGGTTCGATCTGCGAGGATTACGCGGCGATCGACTGCCCGGTCCTCGCGATCGGCGGTTGGTCGGATGCCTACACCAACGCGGTTCCGCGCCTCGTCGCGTGCCTCAAGGTGCCGCGACTCGGCATCATCGGACCGTGGGGGCACCTCTATCCGCATGACGGCGTGCCCGGCCCCGCGATCGGTTATCTCCAGGAAGCGGTTCGCTGGTGGGACCGGTGGCTCAAAGGCCGGGACAACGGGATCATGAACGAGCCGATGCTGAGGGCGTACATCGAGGACCCCATCGCCCCGGACGGCACGCGCACGTTCATCCCGGGGCGCTGGGTCGGCGAGACGACCTACCCATCGCGCAATATCCGGCCGCGGCGACTCTTTCTTCGCGCAGACCGAAGCCTCGGCGAACAGCCTGATCGGAGCACCGTCTTCGCGATTCGTTCGCCGCAGAGCCAAGGCAAGGCAGCCGGTGAGTGGATGGGAACGGGATGCCCGGGCGAGCACCCGACGGACCAGCGGCTCGACGACGGTGGGGCACTGGTATTCGACACTTTGGCACTCGAGCGTGAGCTCTCGGTGCTCGGTCCACCACTGCTGCGGCTGCAGGTCTCCTCGGACGCGCCTGTCGCCCAGTTAGCGGTCCGCCTGTCAGATGTGGCGCAGGACGGTCGGGTCACGCGCGTCAGTTATCAGGTCCTCAATCTTACTCACCGCGACGGCCACGAGCACCCCTCGCGACTCGAGCCCGGGCGCTACTACGATGTGAGCGTGACGCTCAACGCCTGCGGACACCGGTTCCTGCCGGGTCACCGCATCCGGCTGTCGATCGCGACGGCGTACTGGCCGATTGTCTGGCCGGCGCCATACCCGGCCACGTTGTCGATCCGCACCGGCGAGAGTGGAGTGGAGCTGCCGACGCGGCAGGAGACCGAAGGACCGGCGGTGTCGTTCGCGCCACCCGTCCATGGACCGATGGCGCCGATCACCTCCATCGATCCCGGTACCGTGCGGCGGTTCACCGTCCAGGACCACGTCACCGGCGAGATGACCTACGTCACCGAAGGCATCGGTGGAGTATTCGGTGAAGGCATCCGGCGCTTCGACGACGTCAACATCGAAGTCGCCCATTGCCTGAAACGTGAGCTGACGATCAAGGACGATGATCCGCTGTCCGCCCGCTATGTGTTGACGCAATCGTACGAGATGGGCCGCGACGGATGGCGTACCTTGGTGAACACTGAGGCGCGTATGCGCAGCGATACGGACAGCTTCTACGTGTCCGGTACGCTGATCGCCCGGCTCAACGGGGACATCGTGGCCGAACGACAATGGGACGTGACGATCCCCCGCGACCTCCTGTGAGTGCGCAGCCTCCAGGCGCGGCGTGCGACCAAGCGGGCGCGGGCCACCGTGGCATCTTTGGGCAACCGCGCGGCCTCGCGACGCTCTTTCTGACAGAGATGTGGGAGCGCTTTACGTACTATGGGATGCGCTCCATCCTGATCCTCTTCGCTGTGGCAGCCGTGAGCGACGGCGGCCTCGGGCTCGACGACCACATCGCGAGCGCGATCTACGGCCTTTACATTGCCGCGACCTACGTCTTCGCCCTGTTTGGCGGCTGGATGGCGGACCGGCTGCTTGGTGCGCAGCGGGCCGTGATCGTCGGTGGCGTCCTGATCTTGTGCGGAAACGCGCTGCTGATCCTCCGCAGTGTCCAATGCTTCTTCGTCGGCCTCGTAGTCATCGTACTCGGCGTGGGCCTCCTCAAACCTAACATCAGTGTCATGGTGGCTGAACTGTACCCGGAAGGCGGTGCACGGCGGGATGCGGGCTTCTCGATCTTCTACGTCGGCATCAGCGTCGGCGCGCTTCTCGGCTCGCTGCTCGTGCCGCTCTGCGCGGCGCAATTCGGCTGGCACTGGGGATTCAGCCTGCCGGTGCTCGGCATGATGATTGGACTCGGCCAGTTCATGCTGACGCGACGCTGGCTCGGTGAGCGCGGTCGGATGGCACGCGGAGCGACCGGATTCCGAGCCTGGCTCCCTGTTTTGCTGCTTCTGCTCGCGGTCCTGGCGATTACAGCGTTCGCGATCGGCGGACAACTGGCAATCGATCCGGTCAGGTTGGCGGCCGCCGCATCGTGGGTGATCGCGCTGCTCGCGGTCGTGTATTTCGCGTACCTGATCCTGTTTGCGGGATTGAACCGGGATGAGCGACGGCGGGTGTACGTGATGGCTGCACTGTTCGTGGCCTATGCCACGTTCTTCGCCGGCTTCGAGCAGGGAGGCGCCTCTTTGAATCTGTTCGCTGATCGATACACGGACCGCAATTTGTTTGGCTGGGTCATGCCGGCGGGCGTGCTGCAAGGCACGACCGCGCTCTATACGATACTGTTTGCTCCGGCCTTCGCAGCTTTGTGGATCGCGCTCGGCAGACGGGGCTACGACTTCGCTCCGTCGACCAAGTTCGCGGCCGGGCTTGGGCTGCTGAGCGCGGGATACCTCGTCATGTACGTCGCGTCGGGATACGTCGTCAAGGGCGAGAAGATATTGCCGACGTGGCTGCTCGTGACCTACTTTCTTCAGGAATGCGGCGACCTATGCCTGTCGCCGGTCGGGCTGTCGTCGATGACCAAGCTCGCACCGCCCAGGTTCGTAGGCCAGGTGATGGGGCTTTGGTTTCTGGCGCTGGCCCTCGGAAACAATCTCGCCGGTCAGCTCTCAGGCGAATACGACGCGCATAACTTGCAGTCGCTGCCGGCGCTGTTCCTGAAGATCTGCTGGTGGTCCTTAGCCGCCGCGGCAATCATGCTGCTGCTGACTCCATTGATTCGGCGTCTGTTGGGCGGAGTCAAGTGAGGGAGAGCGGCGGCGCCATGGCCGCAGTAGCGGACGCCTGCGGTTGAATCTGCTCCACGAGCCGCTTGGCCACCCAGCTATGGAAGTGATGCGTGGCCGCATCCATCGCCGGCGAGAACACGCCACCGTCGTATCCCGGCGAGGCACGCCCGATCTGCATCTGCTCGACCGCGGGCAGGTCTTGTTCGAACACGATCCGCCATGCATTCACGGTCGCCGCCCGGCAAGCGCGATAGGCATCACTGGTGGCGCCGTCGCGAATATAAAAGATCTGCAATTCCTCGCGAGTCCGATCGGCCGCTTCCGGCAGCAGCAGGATTGCGAATGCGTGATCCGCCTGGAAGCCCAGCAGCACGTTCGGGTACATGGTCGGATATTCGGCCACGTGCATCCGCTCGGGGGGCCACGCGGTGACGCGCGGCAGGTGCGTGCCGGCCACGTCGCTGCCACGATACGCCAGGGATCCTTGTCCGGCGAAGTCGTCGCCGAAGAAGCAGTAATGGTCGTCCAGCCGTGAGTAGGCATTGAGCTCGGGATGCACCGAAGGCAGATGGTAGGCTTCGCAGTAGTTCTCGACTGCGAGCTTCCAATTGCACTGTGCTGTGAGACTCAGGCGGGAATCGGTAACCCCGGGCTTTAGCTGCGACCAGCCATCGGTGCCGAGCAATTGCTCGGCGCGGCGTGCCAACTGGCCGGCGTGCAGACCGAAGTTAGGCGCGTCACCGCTCAAATTGACGAACAAAACGCCCATGAAGACGGCGCTGCGCACCGGCTTCAGTCCATGGTCCGAGTTCTTGAATCCATCGCGGTGGTGCTGATCCACGCCGCCGATGTTCGGCGTGGCCTTGAGGTCGCCGTTGGTCGCGTACGACCAGCAGTGATAGCGGCAGGTAATCAAGCCTCGTACTTCCGTCGGCTCGCCGACCAGCTTCATGCCGCGATGGCTGCAGACGTTGTGAAAAACGTGGAGCGCGCCATGCCGATCGCGGGTCACGAGCAACGGCAGGCCCATGAACTCGATCGGGTGGGCCGTCGGCCGGTCAGGGATCGTGTCCGTGAACGCAATTCCTGCCCAGGTAGGCCCGAAGACGGCATCGCGCTCGTATCGGAAATACGCGTCACTGGTATAGGCGACGTTCGGCAGGCCTATCGCCTCATCGACTGGCCGTAGGACCTTCGACAGGCGCTCAAGGTTGATCGGACCCGGATCGCCGGAAACTGCCATTCGCACACCCCATTGCGGGCCGATCCGGCCATTGCGCCGCAGTGTACACCTTGTAAGTCGTGGCGCTTCGCCGCCGGATGGTGCCCAACGTACCTTTAGCGGATCGCCTAAATAAATCCAACGTGCGACTAAGAAACGTCGGGCCTCTCCGGCGCCGGTCGCCTTAAGATAGCGGCTCGCTCCGGCGCCGAGTGTTGGGCTGCCGGCGTCCCGCGAACGCGGACGCATTGTCCAGAGGGATCTCATGAAGCGCCACGTCCGGGTTCTTGTCATCGGTGGCGGAGTCGTCGGCTGCAGCGTCCTCTACCATCTGACCAAGCTCGGGTGGCGGGATGTCGCGCTCTGCGAACGCAAGGAACTGACCGCCGGCTCGAGTTGGCACGCCGCCGGCGCCTTTCACGCCCTGAACAGCGACCCCGCCATGTCGCGCCTGCAGGCCTATTCGGTCGCACTCTATCCGGAGCTGCAGAGGATCTCCGGGCAGGACATCGGCCTGCATTATCCGGGTGGGTTGAACGTCGCTGCCACGAAGGAGCGGTGGGATCTGCTGCGGGCGGATGTCGCGCGGCACAAGACGCTCGGTCTCGACACGCGGCTGGTGAGCCCAGCCGAGATCCGCGAACTATGTCCGATTATGGACACTCGCGATGTGCTCGGCGCGATCTATGACCCAATGGAGGGCCACCTCGACCCGTCGGGCGCCACGCACGCATTCGCCAAGGCAGCACGGTTGAACGGCGCGGATATCTACCGCCACACTCGCGTACTCGCGCTCGCACCGAGCGGGCGTGGCGGCTGGGATGTATCCACTGACCAAGGCACGATCGAGGCCGAACACGTCGTCAACGCGGGCGGACTCTGGGCTCGCGAGGTCGGTCGCATGGTCGGCGTCGAGCTGCCGCTTGTGCCGATGGAGCACCACTACCTGATCACCGAGGACCTCGCGGAGCTTGCGAACGCCGCCAAGGAGTTGCCGGTCGTCGTGGACCTCGATGGCGAAATGTACATGCGCCAGGAGCGGCGCGGTGTCCTGCTCGGTGTGTACGAGACGCCCGCTACGCCATGGGCCGTGGGCGGTACCTCGTGGGACTACGGGGAGACCGATCTGCTGGCGCCTGACCTGGATCGCCTGACTGGGGCGCTCGAGAAGGGATTCACCCGGTTTCCGGCCCTTCACGCCGCAGGAATCCGCAAAGTCGTGAACGGGCCGTTCACGTTCACGCCGGACGGCAACCCGCTTGTCGGACCCGTGCCCGGCGTACCTAACTACTGGGCGGCCTGCGGAGTGATGGCGGGTTTTTGCCAGGGCGGCGGTGTTGGTCTTGCGCTCGCAACCTGGATGATCACCGGCGAGCCGGACGGCGATGCCTTCGCACTCGACGTCGCACGTTTTGGCGACTACGCCAGCGAAGCCTATGTGCTCGAGAAAGCCGGTGAGTTCTACTCCCGGCGCTTTCGCATCGCCTATCCGAACGAGTACTGGCCCGCCGGCCGCCCGTCCAAGACATCGGCGCTCCATGGACGGCTCGCGGCCCGCAATGCAGTCTTTGGTGTGAGCTACGGTCTCGAGTACCCGCTCTACTTCGCGCCAAGCGCCGAGGCGCCCGAGGAAACCCCGACGCTTCGGCGCTCCAACGCATTTGGTCCCGTCGCATCGGAGTGCCGCACGGCTCGGAGTGCAGCAGGCGTGCTCGACGCGAGCTCGTTCAGCAAGTACGAGTTCGCAGGCCGCGGCGCCGAAAGTGCGCTCGATCGGCTGCTGGCGGCGAAGGTGCCGGCGGTCGGCCGGGTCAAGCTGACGCCGATGCTTGCCGCAAGCGGCAGGTTGATGGGCGATCTGACGACGATCCGCATGGCGCCGGATCGGTTTCTGGTATTTGGCTCCGGCTACCTGCAGGCCTGGCACATGCGCTGGTTTGCGGCGCACCTGCCCGCGACCGGCGTCACGCTTAGAAATCTTTCCAGCGACTGGGGCGGAATCGCGATGTTTGGCCCGAAGTCGCGCGAGGCCCTGGCTCGAGTGACTGCGGAGGATGTCAGCCACGCGGCCTTCCCGTTCATGACTGCCCGGATGATGGATGTGGGTCTTTGCAATGCCCTCGTCGCGAGAATGTCGGTCACCGGCGAGCTGGGGTACGAGATCCACGCGCCGCAGGTCTACCTAGGCGCGATTTACGACCGTCTGATGGCGGCAGCGCGGGATCTTCTGGTCGTGGATGTGGGGATGTACGCGCTTCTCTCTCTCAGAATGGAAAAGGGATTCGGTATCTGGACGCGCGAATTCTCCCGCGACTACAGGCCGACGGAGTGCGGTCTTGCGAGGTTCATCGCTTACGACAAACCGGCGTTCATCGGCCGCGAAGCAGCCCTCAAAGATCGGGATACGGCGCCCGAGCGGCGGCTTGTCCTTCTGGACGTGGACGCGGCGGACGCGGATGCAAGCTTCTACGAACCGATCTGGTCCGGCGATCAGCGCGTCGGCTTCGTCACCTCAGCCGCTTACGGTCATACCTGTGGCAAGAGCCTCGCGATGGGCTACGTTTCGAGCTCGATGGCCAAAGCCGGCACACCGCTCGAGGTGACCATCGTCGGCGAGCGTCGTTCATGCCGGGTCCTCGCCGAGCCCCCGGTTGATCCCATGGGAGCGCGGATGCGCGCTTGACACCAACGCAATGTCCGAAGACGATCGAACCGCTCGCCGTGCCCGTCCGAGTGGGCGCGATGCCCGGCACAAGGCGCGGGCCGCGCGCCCGGTGGCCCCGGCCTACATCACCCGCGAGATCCCGCCGTACGAATTCCTGTCGCCCGACGGGCTTGATGCCGTCGAACGACACGCCGATCTTTTGCTCGAAGAGATCGGGCTCGAGATTCGCGGCGACGAAGAGGCGATCCGACTCTGGCGAGAAGCCGGCGCGACGGTGACCGATGGCTGCCGGATCCACGTGCCGGCCGGAATGGCCCGCCACATCGTGCGCCGCTCGGCGCCTCGCGTATTTACTCAGCATGCGCGCAACCCGGCTCGAAGCGTCGAGATCGGTGGAAACCACACGGTATTTGCGCCCGCCTACGGGCCGCCCTTCGTCTCCGATCTCGATTCTGGCCGGCGTTACGGCACCCTCGGGGATTTTCAAAACTTCGTCAAACTTAGCTTTGTCTCGCCGTGGCTGCACCACTCGGGCGGCACCGTGTGTGAGCCGGTCGACGTGCCCGTCAACAAGCGCCATTTCGATATGGTTTATGCGCACATGCGCTACTCGGACAAGCCATTCATGGGCTCAGTAACGACAGCGGCGCGTGCGGCCGACTCGATCGAACTATGCCGGATCCTGTTTGGCGCAGACTTCGTGGCGAACAACTGTGTGATCCTCGGCAACGTCAACGTCAACTCCCCGCTCGTGCTCGACGGCGAGGCGAGTCGCGTAATCCGTACCTATGCGGCGGCCAATCAGGCGCCGGTGTGCGTGCCATTCATCCTCGGCGGGGCGATGGGCCCGGTGACGACCGCAGGCGCGCTCGCCCAGTGTTTCGCAGAGGCGACCTTCTGCGTCGCGCTCGCGCAGCTTGAGCGGCCGGGCTCGCCGGCGATCCTTGGCAATTTTTTGTCATCAATGTCCTTGCGCAGCGGCGCACCAACGTTCGGAACGCCCGAGCCTGCGCTCGCCTACTTCGCAATCGGCCAACTCGCGCGCCGGCTCGGCGTACCGCTGCGTTGCGGCGGTAATCTATGCGCATCGAAGGTCGCAGACTCTCAGGCGGCCTCCGAGAGTGCGAACTCGATCTGGCCGGCCTTCCTCGGCGGTGCGAACTTCATGTTGCATGCGGCCGGTTGGCTCGAGGCGGGACTAGTGATGTCTTACGAGAAATTCGTCATGGACGTCGACCAACTGGGCGGCTTTCACACGCTGGCCAGAGGCATGCCTCTCGACGACAATGGCTTCGCGCTCGGGGCATTCCGAGAGATCGGCCCAGGTAGTCATTACCTTGGCTCGGCGCACACGATGGCGAATTACGAGCGGGCGTTCCATGATTTCGAGCTCGCCGACAATAACTCTTACGAGCAATGGCGTGCGGAGGGGGGTCGCGATCAGCTTACCCGCGCCAATCAACGCTGGAAGGCTATGCTCCAATCGTACGAGCCGCCGCCGATTGATGCGGCGATCGACGAGGCGCTCAAGGACTATATTGGCCGGCGCAAAGCCGCGATGAGGGACGAAATCGGCTGAGCATCCATTGACGCCGCCGATGGGGCTCGGCATGATCGAGACTGGTGGACTGGGCCTAGGAGGGCAGATGACGACGCCCGCGCCCATTTACAGCGGCGGCGACCGATTCGAGATCGCCGAGACGCGGGTAAACGTGCCGCCGGAGATGCAGTGCCTGCAAACGGCGGATGCGGCACTTTCGGACTTCGCGTCCCGCTATCTGGCGTACCGACAGCCGCTGCGGTTCTTCTCTAACGACCCGAGCCGACGTTGTGACACCTATTATCTATCGCCGTGGATGGTGATGGCGGTCGTCGATGTCGCATCTGCCGAGCGATTCGAGAGTCCGTTAAGAGGCCAGAACATACTCGAATTTCACTACCGCATCTCTGGAGCGATCGAGCTTGCGGGTTCGTGGGGCGAGTGCCGGGTGTTCGAGCCGGCGTGCCTCATGTGGTATCAGCCGAACGGCTGCGACGATGTGAGTGAGCGACTCGGCGAGGCGCTGCGCGGCCGCGAAACATGGGTCAGCCTGTATTGCGATCGCATGTGGCTGGATCAAGTGAACGAGGGCGCGGCGGCTATTCTCGAATCGGTACTCTCTCCGGACGAAGGCTCGGCGGTTCTACCGCGATTCCGAGCCGGCCCGCACATCGGTGCAACGGTTCCGTTGCTGCGGGAGATCGTACGCACCGACCGCGGCGATCCGCTGCAGTGGCTCTACGCAAGTGCCAAGGCAAACGAGCTGCTGTACGTCACGCTCCGCAATATCAGCGCATTTGCGCCGCGAGACGCTGGTCACCTCAAGCTGACCGGGCGCGATCGGAAGCAGCTACACCTGATTCGCGATGTGCTCGCAGCGAATTTCGTCGAGCCGCCGCGCCTACCGGATCTCGCCCGCCGCGCGGGCATGAATTACTCGAAGTTGTGCACGGCATTTCGCCAACTTTTCGGCGAGACGACCGCGGAGTTCGTGCGCCGCCAGCGACTGGAGTACGCGCACGGTTTGCTGCGATCGTCGGATCTTCAGGTCCAACAGATCGCAATGCAAGCCGGTTATGCGCATCACGGGAGTTTTACCGCCGCGTTTGCGCGGCAGTTCGGCTATTCACCGAAGCAAGTGCGCCATCCCGTTCCACCCGCTACGGAAGGTACGACGATGGAATTAAAGGGCACGGCGAAAGCGACGCGCATCGCGCCGTAATTCACGTCAGCGCCGGCACGCAATTGTGCACTGCCCAAGATCCCGGCGATCATTGACACGCCGCTCAGGTTGAGAGCAATATAATTAGCGAGGTAGTGGAATGCCGATTTGCTTGGCTGAAGGGATCTTGGCGAGCATCTACAGGGAATGTAATGAACATGGACAAGCGTTGTGCTTTCAAGAGCGCCCCGAATCCTAAATTAGCCTCGTACTTGCTCGTCAGCATTGAGCGTATGCGTTCGGGTATGCGCTTGCGGAGCCGCCACTCACCACGATACCCAAAGCGTCAAGTCTGACCGCCCATACAGCAAACCGAGGAGGGACTCTCGTGTCAAACGTAAGAACCATCATCTTAGCGATCCGCATCGGTACGATCTGCGCGCTGCTTGCGGCCCCCCTACTGTGGGCGCCTCGAGCCAGTGCTGCGAGCCCGATAACGCCGGCGTATCTGGCCTGCGCCAACGGTGGCATTCTCAACATGTGCGATAATTCATACCAAATTATCGAGGGCAGCGCGCCAAATCCCAGCACCTATACGAGCTGGCCTATCGGTTACGTAGATACCACCAGTATTGCCGGCACCCTGGGCACTTATCTGGCCTGCGCCAACGGCGGCATTCTCAACACGTGCGGCGGCCAATACCAAATCATCAGGGGCGCCGCACCCAGCCCGAGCACCTATACGAGCTGGCTAATTGGATACACCTTTACCACTCAAGTAGCCGGCAGCGAAGCCGCATATCTGGTCTGTACCAACGGTGGCATTCTCAACACGTGCGACAACTCATACAAAATCATCAGGGGTGCCGCACCCAACTCGAGTACCTATACGAGCTGGCT
>JBARBX010000203.1:0-13325 GCA_049793535.1 Steroidobacteraceae bacterium
GGTGCCGGTGGCGGTTTCGCCCACCCCAAGCTTGCGGCCCAGCCATTCGACCCCGTTCACGAAGAACTCGCACGCGAAGTAAATCGCGGCGGCGGATCCTAGGAACAGTATGACTGTGACCGTCAACCTCGAAAGTATACGATAGCCGCCGGTGAACGAGCTTCAACATCGCGATGTGGTCGCCAACCGCCTTCGCATGCACCTCGCAGAGCAGGGAACGGGACCGCTCGTGCTGCTATGCCACGGTTTTCCCGAAGGTTGGTATTCCTGGCGCGATCAGCTAGCGGCACTCGCCGCCGCCGGATATCGCGCGGTGGCCCCCGACATGCGCGGCTATGGACGCACCGAGGCACCCGCCGAGATCTCCGCGTACACCATCATGGATATCGTCGGCGACATGGTGGGTCTGGTCGGCACTCTCGGCGAGACCAAGGCCGTCATCGTCGGCCACGACTGGGGCGCCAACATCGCCTGGCACGCAGCCTTGTTTCGCCCCGATATATTTCCCGCCGTCGCCGCTCTCAGCGTTCCGTTTCGCCCGCGAGGTCCCGCGCCGCCGCTCGACATGTTGCGCAGGGCCGGACTGCTGACTCACTACTGGTTTCATTTTCAAGAACCCGGCGTGGCCGAATCCGAGTTCGAGCGCGACCCGCGCACTGCGCTGCGCCGCGTGCTCTATTCGATTTCCGGCGACGCACCGCGCGAAACCCGGGAATTGACCCTTCACCCCGGAAAGGGCTGGCTCGCCAACACTCTCGATCCCGAACGACTCCCCGGCTGGTTTACGGACGCGGATCTCGATCACATGGCGGCGGAATTTTCGCGCAGCGGATTTCGCGGCGGACTCAATTGGTACCGCAACATCGATCGCAACTGGGAACTCACGGCGCCCTGGACCGGCGCGCAGATACACCAGCCGGCGCTGTTCATTGCCGGCAGCGTGGATCCCATCATTGCGCAGGGTTCGGGCGCCGCCGCCGTTCAGGCACTCGCCGCCACGGTTCCCGGATTGACCGGAAAGTTGCTCATCGAGGGCGCGGGGCACTTCATCCAGCAGGAGCGTCCCCGGATGGTGAATGAGGCCATCATCGAATTTCTGGGAAGCATTCCCGCGTGGGGACAACTCTAGGTGACTTTACGCGGATATTCCTGTCAGGAATTATCGGGAGTCGCTATGGCCCAAGACGCTAGAAAAATCACTCGAACTCCGCCGGCCGCTACCGCCGTGCCGATGCATCTGTATGAGGAAGCGCGGCGACGGCTGCTCTCGAATGAACCGATGCTCGGCGACGCCAGGTCGGTGGTTGCGGGTGACCTCGTGTTGGCCTGGAAGTCATTTCTTCGTTGCGCGGTCGCTTATGTAGTTACTGCAATCGCGCTTGACTACCTTCCCCCTATCCGATGGCGCTACGCATTCGCAATAGCGGCGATAGCGCTTGTAATGGAAATTCTCGTCGAAATTGTCGCAGCCTCTCTGTTCGGGGTCCGCGCAGGAACTTGGGTCCAGCTCGCTGCCACGGCGATCGCATACTCATTCACAGTCGCCGCCAGCATAATGGTGATTCAAAAATGGGCACTCCGTTGATGGGGCAATCGTCTAACAATCGGCTCGAGCGATCGCGGGGTCGCGTCTTCGGTGAGCCAAGGAGAGGGTCGATGATTGAGATAAAGCAGCTTCGTCGGTCGTCGGCGCAACCTCGCGTCGCTCAACCTCATCGTTAGACAACACGTGACAGCCCGGCGCCAGCGTTCTCGTGCAGCTTCGGCCCGCATGCTACGGGGCGCAGCGGAAACGCCTGCCATGGTAACCTTCGACGACGTTCGCGAAGTTGCGCACGCTCTGCCGGGAGTAGAGGACGGCACCTCATACGGCACTCGCGCACTCAAGGTCCGCGGCAAGCTCTTTGCGCGGTTACACCAGAACATTGACTGCCTCGTTCTTCGGGCTGACTTACTGGACCGCGAGATTCTGATGCAGTCAGCTCCGGAGGTTTTCTTTATCACTGACCACTACCAAAACTACCCCTGGATTCTCGTGCGCTTCGCTGCAGTCGAAAAGCGGGCGTTACCGGATCTGATTGAGCGCGCTTGGCGTCTCGTCGCCCCAAAAACTCTGGTGTTGAAGTACGACGGTAAAGGGTAATAATCGCGGGTCGCGTCTTCGGTGAGCCAAGGAGGGAGTCGATGATTGGGAAGTTCGATGCTGGTGAAGCCCCGCGTCGCTCAGCCGCATCGTTACGGCTCTCGTCGCAGCATGGGCAATGGGAGCCAACAAAAAGGCCTTTAATTTCGTGGGGGCGGGAGCGTTTTTGGACGTAGCCTTGTTCTTGGCGGTCGCATTCGGAATTTACAAAGGTAGCCGCATTGCTGCGGTTGTGGGGCTGCTATTGTTCGTCGCAGAAAAGGCGTATCAGATTCAACAAACCGGGAAGTTTCAAGGGGTTTGGATGGCGGTCATCCTCATTGTTTGTTATCTCTTCGCCATCCGCGGTACGTTTGCGCTGCACCGCCTCCGTCAGCAACCCCGAGAAAGCTAACTTACGGTTTGAGCGATGGAGGGCTGTGCCTTCCGTGAGCCAAAGGAGGGACTGGATGATTTGGATAAATCAGCTTCGTTGGGCATCGGCGCAACCCCCCGTCGCTCAACCTCATCGTTAGGCCTTAGAAGGTCGATGCATGTCAAGCAAGCTCACGCTAGTAAAGCAGATTGCCATCCCTTCACAGTCTGCCGTCGCTACTGCATTCAAGTCGGTGAATCTCGCAGACGCGTTTTCGATTCAACTTCCCTCTGACGCCTCTAAGAATCCTGATGTCTTGGCCCGATTCATTTTCTCGGTCCAGCCGTCTTGGATCGGAGCGCTTACCAACGTCCGAGATGTAATCGGTGCAAGATTCGGTCTAAAGACCGCCAAACACCTTGCAACGCTCTCTACTGATCCCGCAGCCAAGCGCATCAGCATCTTCAGGGTTTTCGGCACTAGCGAAACTGAGATTGTCCTGGGCGAGAACGACAGGCACCTTGACTTCAGGGTGTCAATTCTTTGTACGCCAGACTTGCCTCCAAATACCGGTAGCCAACTGACCCTATCAACCGTCGTTCACTGTCACAACCGCTTGGGTCGAACCTACTTATCTGTCATTGCTCCCTTCCATCGCCAGGTTGTAAAAGCCAGCCTTCGGCGCGCCGCAGAAGTTGGGTGGCCCAAGACCTATATAGAAGAACGACATGTGTTATCCACTGAGGCCTAACTCTTCGCTCGAGCGGACGTCTTTGAACTGGCCGCGGAAGGTGGTGGTAGATCATTCGTGCTCCGAGTAACGTCGCCGCCTAACAATCGGTTCGAGCACTCGCGGCGCCGCGGCAACCTGCCCCGCTCACCGTGCGCTCAACGGAGCGTGGCGAGCGCGCACTCATCACCCCTCCATGTCGTGCTGAATCGACGCCAGGGTTTGAGGCGATCTCACCTTGAGCACGGTGAACCAAGCCCCTCCGAGAAGCATGTAGGCGAAGAACAGGTACGGCAGTATGTTGTATGGGTAGAGTGGCACGGGATACACGCTTCCCAGCACCACGAACAGCATGAGCGCGGCACCGACCGTTCCGACGACGACGTGGACGGGCTTCATCTCCCCGCGCTTGTTCAAGTCCATCGGCGCGACGATGCACAGCGCGAAATAAACCCCGACGAAGCCAAAGCTTGCGACGGTGCCGGCGTAGCCGAAGGCGTCCAGGAATCCCGCGGGCAGCAAGGCCACGCAAACAGCCGCGAGCGCACCGCCACACAATAGAATGGCACGATGCGGTGTGCGATGCGTGTCATGCACCAGTCCCATCGAGCGGTGCAGAAACTGATACCGGCCCATGGAGAACAGCAGTCGCGCGGCCGCGTTGATGCTGGCGAGTGCGCAGGCGAACACGCTGATCATGGCTGCGAAGTAGACCACCACGGAGGCCCAACTGAGGCCCGCGCGGGCGGCCACGTCGCCGAACGGCGCCGCGCTCTTGCCAAGCGTAGCGGTGTCCCCGCCCATGCCGAACACCATGAAGTAAGCCATCAGCGTAAAGAATATCCCCGCGAACGCGGCGCAACCCATCACCGCCAACGGGATGTTCCGGCGCGGATTGGCTGACTCCTTCGCCAGCGTCGCCGAACTCTCGAAGCCCACGAAACTGAAAATGACGAAGGGTAGCGCGGAAAACACTCCGCCATAATTGAAAGAGGCGACTTTGAGCTGGGGTGGGTCGATCACCGTGCCCTGCACGTGGACGAAGAAGACGGTGATGACGATCATGATGCCGACCGAGATGACTTCGAGAATCAGGCCGACGCGCGACGACAATTTGATGTCGCGGTAGGCGGCGTAGGTCACCGTCGCGACGAATACCAGCATCGACAGCGCGGTTGGCAGCAGGGTGAGCTTGATGCCGAGGGCCGCCAGGAAATCGTCCAGGAAGATGGCAAACGACAATGCCACCGCCACTGCCGTGAACATGTAGGCGCTGATCATCGACCATCCGGCCAGCGCGCCTGCGAACGGGCCGAAGCTGCGACCGATGTATACGAAGTAGGACCCCGCTTCCGGGTGCCGCGACGCCAGTACGCCCACGCTCGCCGCGACGATCACCACCCCCAGCGTACCGATGAAATAGGACATCCAACAGCCGAGTCCCGCTAGTCCCGCGACCACGGAGATGTTGAGCGCCGGCGTGAGCGTCGGCGCTATCGCCGCCAGAGATTGACCGACCGTCTCGACGAGGTTCAGCGCGCCGGAGCGCAATTGGTGACGGGAATTCTCATCGGCAATCTCGGCACTCGCGCTCATCGACCAGTCTCTCCGTCATTGATCACCGGATGTATTCCTATCACGGCCATGAAGATAACGACAGGTATTCTTCTTTCACAGGCGCGCTTCGCCATGTACGCTGCGGTTGGGGCTAGCGGGCGTTCGGAACATCATGGCATCGTCGGTAAGAGATCACTACGTCAATCACCTGGGTCCGGTCTATACCTGGATGATGGGCGACATGGACGCCGCCTTTTCGCGAAGCGATGCGGAGCTTGACGCACTTTCCCCGCCGTCGAATGGCGCAGCCGCGGCGATCGACCTCGGGGCCGGTTTCGGATTACATGCCATACCCCTGGCCCGGCGTGGATATTCGGTGGTCGCGATCGACAACTGCGAGCCGCTGCTCGAGGAACTCGAGGCGCGCGCGGGTGCACTCCCCATCCGCGTCATCAACGGCGATCTGCTCCGCTTCCGTGAGCACATCGAAGCGCCGGCGGACGTCATCGTGTGCATGGGCGACACGCTGACTCATTTGCCGGACCCACCGAGCGTGGCGGCGTTGCTTCGGGATGTGGCCGCGAGCTTGACCGCCGGCGGCCTCTTCGCGGCCACATTCCGAGACTACGCCGCACCGTTGCAGGGCGATGCGCGCTTCATACCGGTTCGCGCCGACGACCATCGTGTGATGACCTGCTTTCTAGAATACGGCGACTCTACCGTCACCGTGCATGACTTGTTGCACGAGCGCGAAGGCAAAACCTGGCGGCTGCGAGTAAGCAGCTACCACAAGCTGCGGCTCTCGCCAACGTGGGTGGCCGCGCAATTGAGCTCTCTGGGCCTGGCCGTGAGTAGTGGCGTGACGCCGAGCGGGATGATCCGCATCGGTGCAAGGAAGGCGTCCACGTGAAGATTGCCGTGCTCTTCGGCGGCACCAGCGAAGAGCGCGATGTGTCGATCGCGAGCGCGGCGCAAATCATTCCGGCCCTGCGCCATCTCGGCCATCAGGTATTCGCGGTGGATACGGCGACCGGCCGTTTGGGGCCGGCAGAGGAGCGTCGCCTGCTGTCGGCCTCCGTTGCAGCGGCGCCGCCGTCGCAGCAGGAGATCGAGCGTGTGCGCGTAGGATCGATGGCGATGTCGCCGACCGCTTTCGACTTCCGCGAGGCGGAGGTGGTGTTTCTGGCCCTGCATGGCGGTGCCGGCGAAGACGGCCGTATTCAAGCCCTGCTCAACCTCGCCGGGCTGGCCTATACCGGCAGCAATCACATCGCGAGCGCGGCTGCGATGGACAAGGATACGAGCAAACGCTTGTTTCGTTCGGTGGGTGTTCCGACCCCGGACTGGCTGATGGCGCCGGTCACGGCGGACGAGGTGGCGGTCGCACTCGGATGGCCCGTGGTCGCGAAGCCCAACAAGCAGGGTTCGACGGTGGGTCTTCGCGTCGTCCGTGAGCCCTCCGAGCTTCCGGCCGCCATCGCGCATGCGCGGCGCTTCGACGATGAGATCATTCTCGAGCGGTTCATTCCGGGCCGCGAGTTCACAGTGGGCATTCTCGACGGCGCGGCGTTGCCGGTCGGGGAAATTATCGCCCCGGGCGAGGTGTTCGACTACGAGTCCAAGTATCAAGCCGGCGGCGCCCGGGAAGTGTTTCCGGCCGACCTGCCGCCCGCCGAGTCCGCTCTCATCCAGGATTACGCCAGACGCGTGCATCGGGTGCTGAAACTCGGCGCGTACGGTCGCTCGGATTTCCGGCGCGACGACACGGGTGCGTTCTGGTGCCTGGAAGCCAACTCGCTGCCGGGCATGACGGCCACCAGCCTCTTGCCGCAGGCCGCCAAGGCTGCCGGCATCGACTTTCCCGAACTTCTGGACCGCATCTGCCGAGGCGCGATCAGGTGAATGCCGAGCCCGCCGCAGCCGCTAGCGTGCCCCGTCAGCAGCCGATGCGATGCGTGCAAGGCCCGCTTCGATCGCCTGCTTCACTTCCTCGTTGAGATCCCGCGGATTCTTGCCGGCCGGTTCGATCGGCGAGCCGATCACGACGCGGATGGTGCCGGGTTTTTTCAAGAAACCGCGCCGCGCCCAGAACGTGCCGGCATTGTGCGAGAGAGGGACCACGCTGTGGCCCGATGCGATCGCAAGCAGCGCGCCGCTGACCCCGAACTTGCGCCTGTCGCCCGCGACCACTCGCGTGCCCTCGGGAAAAATAATGATCCACAGGCCTTCGCTCAAGCGCGCCTTGCCCTGCTCAACGACTTGGTTCACCGCCCGGTGACCCTCGCCGCGATTGATGGCGATGGGCCGCAGCAGCTTCAGTCCCCAGCCGATGAAGGGTATCCACAAGAGTTCGCGCTTCAGCACCCAAACCTGCGGCGGAAAAATGAGGAACTGCGCCACGGTTTCCCACGCCGAGGTATGGTTGCTCATCACAATGTGGTTGCCCGTCGGGATCCGTTCGCGGCCTTCGACCACGTACTTGAGTCCGCAGAGGCGTTCGAGCACCCACAGCAGGATCCGCGCCCAGCTGCGCGCGATGGCGAATTGCGCGCGGTATGGCAGCCAAAAGCCCAAGGTCATCACGGCCCCGAACACCAAAGCCGATGCCATCATGTAGGTGGTGAAGAGCAGCGAACGAAGCAACTGCACGGCGCCGCTTCAACCCGGAAGACGCGACAGATCGGCCACGCCGCCGAGCAGCCGCTGCACGTCGCGCAGCAGCGCCAGACGATTGTTGCGCCGGCCGATGTCCTCGTCCATGACCATGACCCGCTCAAAAAACTCGTCCACCGGAGCGCGCAGCGCCACCAACGCGCTGAGACTCTGTGCATAGCGGCGCTCCGCGGCCGCTTCTTCCACCGGAGCGCGAATGTCGCTCAAGGTCCGGTGCAGTTGCCTTTCGGCAGGCTCCGTCAGCGCCGCGGCGTCGACGGTGACCTCTGTGCCGAACGTGGCCTTCTTCAGAATATTGGCAATGCGCTTGTTGATGGCCGCGAGGACTCCGGCCTCCGGCATCGACAGGAATTCCTTGAGCGCCTGCAGGCGGGTGAGCGCATCGAGGGGCGAGTGCGGGCGATTGGCGAACACGGCGTCCAGCATCTCGACCGTGGTGCCTGGCTGCTCCGACAAGAGGCCCCGCAGCCGCTCGAAGAGAAAATCGTAGACCTCGTCCGCCACGCCGGCTTTCAATACGGGTTGCGCGGCGGCGGACTCCGCCAGCAATTCGAGTACATCCAGGTCCAGCCGGCCCTCGAGCAGTATGCGCAATACTCCGAGGGCGGCGCGGCGCAGGCCGAAGGGATCCTTGGCGCCGGTCGGGCGCAGCTCGATGGCGAAGATTCCCACCAGCGTATCGATCTTGTCCGCGAGCCCCACAGCCTGGCCCGTCTTGGTCGAGGGCAGGACATCGCCGGCATATCGCGGACGGTAGTGCTCTTCCAATGCCCGCGCCAATTCTTCCGGTTCGCCTTCCGCTTCGGCGTAGTACCGGCCCATGACGCCCTGAAGTTCTGGAAATTCACCCACCATGGCTGTCATCAAATCGGCCTTGGCGAGCCGGGCGGCGCGAGCCACCCAAGGTCCGGCGTCGATCCGGCCGCCAATCGATTGCGCGAGCGCCTCGATGCGCCGCGTCTTGTCGGCGTAGCTCCCCAACCGGGTCTGAAAAGTCACGCCACTTAAGGCGGCCGCATGCGCCTCGAGCGACAGCCTCCGGTCCTGCTCCCAAAAGAAGGCAGCGTCGCTCAGGCGGGGTCTCACCACCCGCTCATTGCCTTCGCGCACCTTGGAGGCATCGCGGCTCTCTATATTACTGACCGTCACGAACCCGCCCGATAGCTTGCCGTCGGCCCCTTGTACCGCGAAATAACGCTGATGATCCTGCACAGTCGCAATCACCACTTCGCGCGGCAGGCGGAGGAACCGTTGCTCGAACCGTCCGGCGATCGGCACCGGCCATTCAACCAACGCGGTGACCTCATCGAGCAGCGCTCCTTCGATCAAGGCGGTGGCGCCGTCGCCGCTCGCCGCCGCGGCCGCACTCACTCCCGCGCGGATGAGCTCGCGGCGCTTCGCAAAGTCCGCCACCACCTTCGCGCGGCGCAGCCGGCCTTCGTAGCCTGAAGCCGACTTGAGCGAAATGGGTTTGGGTGCATGAAAGCGGTGGCCATGAGTCACTCGACCGGACTGAAGTCCCAGGACCTCGGCGGGCACCACCTCGTCTCCGTGCAGCAGCACCACGCTGTGAACGGGTCTCACGAACTCCACGTTGCGGCTGCCCCAGCGCATGCGTTTGGCAATGGGCAGGCCGGCAACCGCCCGGTTGATGATGTCCCCGAGCAGGCTCGCCGTCGGTGCGCCGCGCTCGGTGCCGCGGAACATCAGCCACTCGCCCTTGTCGGTCTTGAGCGCCGTCAGTTCGGTCACCGGCACGCCGCAATTCTTGGCGAAGGCGAAGGCCGCCTGAGTGGGAGCGCCCTGCCCGTCGTAGGCGACTTTGAGTGGCGGGCCCCGCTTCTCGACTTGGCGTTCGGGTTGATGCTCCGCCAGTGTTCGAACTCGTACGGCGAGGCGCCGCGGGGTCGCGAAACCATGGGCCTGGCCGTGCGGAATGCCGGCGGCATCGAGGCCCGAGACCACGCTCTCGGTCAGGGCGGTGGACAAGTCCAGCAGGGTGCGGGGCGGTAATTCCTCGGTGCCCAGCTCGAACAGCAATTCGCGGGTGTTCATCCGGCGACTGTCTCGGCGACTGAATCGGGTCGGGCGGCGGTGTTCTTGAGCAGCGGAAAGCCAAGCGCCTCACGGCTGGCGCGATAGGCTTCGGCCACACCGCGCGCCAGGGTGCGGACTCGAAGAATGAATCGCTGCCGCTCGGTGACCGAGATGGCGTGCCGCGCATCCAGCAAATTGAAGGTGTGCGACGCCTTGACCATCTGCTCATAGGCCGGCAGCACCAATTTGTCCTGGAGCAGTTGCCGGCAGGCGGCCTCATGATCGTCGAAGTGCGCCGAGAGCATGGCCGTATCGGCCTTTTCGAAGTTGTAGGTCGACTGCTCCACCTCGTTCTGGTGAAACACGTCGCCATAGGTGATGGTGCCGAACTCGCCGTCGGTCCACACGACATCGAAGAGGCTTTCCTTGCCTTGCATGTACATCCCCAAGCGCTCGAGCCCATAGGTGATTTCGCCCATCACCGGGCGGCAGTCGAGGCCCCCCACTTGTTGGAAGTACGTGAACTGAGAAACCTCCATGCCGTTCAGCCACACTTCCCAACCCAGTCCCCAAGCGCCCAACGTGGGCGACTCCCAATTGTCCTCGACGAAGCGGATATCGTGAGTCAGCGGGTCGAACCCCAAGTGCCGCAGAGAACCCAAGTACAGCTCCTGAAAGTTGTCCGGCGAGGGCTTGATGCTGACCTGAAATTGATAGTAATGCTGCAGGCGAAAGGGGTTCTCGCCATAACGCCCGTCGGTGGGGCGCCGCGAAGGCTGGACGTACGCCGAACTCCAAGGCTCCGGGCCCACGGCTCGCAGAAAGGTGGCCGGGTGAAAGGTCCCCGCGCCCATTTCCATATCGTAGGGCTGCAAAATGACGCAGCCCTGCCCCGACCAATAGGTCTGCAGTGCAAAAATCAGCTCTTGAAAGGTGCGGGGCAGCCGGGTGAGAGCCTTGGGCATGGAATGCTCGCCAAAGATAAGGCCGGGAGTATAGCGACGCCGCACTGCAGTGTCTTAGGGTTCAGGGTGCACTCAATTGGCCCACTCCGACATTCCTGGGTCGCCGTGCACCAATAAGTGGCGCACATTTTCTATACATGTTCCATTATGATGCAGAGCGTGCCTGCCCCGGATTGCAAGTGCTTGATCCATATAGGCATCGGCGAGCACCGAAATGGCACATTAGCTGCAATAGCCGTAGAGCCCCGGCCTCAACAGCCGGCCACCACAACTTTCGCGAGGACGCACATGACTCCCGCCGATGTTCTGAAATTAATCACAGAAAAAGAAGCGAAATTCGCCGATCTCCGCTTTACCGACACGCTTGGCAAAGAACACCACGTCACCATCCCGACTCGACTCGTGGATGAGGGTTTTTTCAAGGACGGAAAGATGTTCGACGGGTCGTCGATCGCCGGGTGGAAGGGCATCAATGAGTCGGACATGATTTTGATGCCGGACCCGGCCACGGCCGTCATCGATCCCTTCTACGAAGAGACCACGGTCGATTTGCGCTGCGACGTCATCGAACCCATGACCATGCAGGGCTACGAGCGCGATCCGCGATCGCTCGCCAAGCGCGCCGAGGCGTATCTCAAGTCCACCGGGATCGCCGACTCGGCGCTATTCGGGCCGGAAAACGAATTCTTCATTTTCGACAATGTCACCGTGAGTTCGGGCATGAACGGCTGCTCATACGAAGTCGACTCCTACGAAGGCGCGTGGAACAGCGGCAAGACCTACGAAGACGGCAACAAGGGCCATCGCCCGGTGGTCAAGGGCGGCTACTTTCCGGTGCCGCCGGTGGATTCGCAACAGGACATTCGCACGGCGATGTCCATGGCCTGCGAAGAAATGGGCTTGAAGTTCGAGGTGCATCACCACGAAGTGGCGACCGCGGGACAGGGCGAGATCAACGTGGCGGCGAACACCCTGACCAAGAAAGCCGACGAAGTGCAGATTCTCAAATACGCTCTGCAGAACGTGGCGCACGGCTACGGCAAGACGCTGACGTTCATGCCGAAACCCATCGTCGGCGACAACGGCAGCGGCATGCACGTGCACCAATCCCTGCAAAAAGACGGCAAAGCGCTGTTCGCGGGCGACAAGTACGGCGGCCTGTCCGACATCGCGCTGTACTACATCGGCGGCATCATCAAGCATGCGCGCGCCATCAACGCCTTCACCAATGCCAGCACCAACAGCTACAAGCGCCTGGTGCCGGGATTCGAGGCACCGGTGAAACTGGCCTACTCCGCGCGCAACCGCTCCGCGTCCATCCGCATCCCCTGGGTTTCCAATCCCAAGGGCCGCCGCATCGAAGTGCGATTTCCCGACGCAACCGCCAATCCGTACTTTGCGTTTGCCTCCATGATGCTGGCCGGTATCGACGGCATCCAGAACAAGATCCATCCGGGCGATCCCGGCGACAAGGATCTCTACGACTTGGAGCCGGAGGAGGACAAGAAGATACCGACGGTCTGTCACTCCCTCGACATGGCCCTCGACTACCTGGACAAGGACCGTGGCTTCCTCAAGGCCGGGGGGGTATTCACCGACGACCTGATCGACGCCTACATCGAACTGAAGATGAAGGAAGTGACGCGGGTGCGGATGACCACGCACCCGATCGAAGTGGAGATGTACTACAGCTTGTGAGGTATTCGGGGGAGCGCTGGGAGGATTAGGGGGTGCATGAGAGCGTTAAGGTGTAGTCGGTCACAACGTCGGCACTTGGGTTTTGTAGCCGGGAGGCGATGAGGCTATGCTTTCGACTTATGCACTCTTGGAGACCCTGGATAGGGCTGGCCTGCCTCGCCGCCTTCGCGGCTCAGGCAGCCGTGGTCTACAAATGGACCGATGCCGACGGGGTGGTCCACTACTCCGATCAATCGGTACCCGGTGCCGAAAAGATCTATACCGCGGGCGGCTCCCCGGCTGCACGGGGCCCGGCCGCCACCGACTCGCCGCCGCCGCCGGGCACCCAGAAACAGACGCCGCTCGGCTATGCCACATTTGCCATAACCTCCCCCACCCCCGAACAGACCTTCTTCGGCGACGAAGCCGTCGCAGTGAATCTGTCCCTCGAACCCGCACTCAAGCCGGAACAAACCATCACCTGGCACCTGAACGGCAAGGAACTCGAGGACGCCAGCGCTCATTTTGCCATCGCGCATCTGGACCGCGGCACCTATGTCATCGCCGCGACCATCACGGATCAGGCGAGCGGGGAATCGCGCACCTCGGACAGCGTCACCTTCTACGTTCGCCAGCCCTCCGAGCTGTCGCCGCAGCACAAAAACCCTTAAGCCCGCCTTCAGGCCGGCCGGATGCACGGTTTGGCCGCTGAATTCAAATTGGACGCGCAACGAGTCGAGAGCAACGAGCTGCTCGACGGTCTCGTGACCAGCGTATTTCTGCTGGATCAGGAGTTACGCGTTCTCTATCTGAACGCCGCCGCGCAGACACTGCTGGGGTTGGGCAGCAATCAGGCGCTCGGCCGCAGCATCACGGACCTGACCCGCGGCTCCGAGACCTTGATGCCGCTCTTCGATCGCGCGCGCCTGGGCGGCGAGGGAGTGGTGCAGCGCGAACTCGCCTGGCCCGCGCCGGGCGGGGTCGATCGCATCCTCGACTGCGCCGTAACGCAGTTGACCGTGGGACGGCACAGCGCACGCTTGCTGCTCGAGATCGAGGACATCACGCAGCATCGCCGCCTGACTCGCGAGAATGCGCTGCTGGCGCAGTTGGGCGGCAGCCGACTGATGGTGCGTCAGCTCGCGCATGAAATCAAAAACCCATTGGGGGGCTTGCGCGGCGCCGCGC
>JBARBX010000204.1:0-12713 GCA_049793535.1 Steroidobacteraceae bacterium
GGTCTTGGTCACCGACTCCACATCGCGCCGATGTTCGACGCAGTCGCGCAGCGTTGCGTATCCGCCCTGCTTCAAATACTGATCGAAATCGATGTACTCGCCGGGCACATCGCGTGTATCGCCGGCCTTGACGGCCGCCCGAACCGCCTCGAGCGTCGCGTTCGCGATCGGTTTTTGGTGGACCACCGCAACGGGCGCCTGCTCGCAACGCCCGACGCAAGGAGCTGGGGTCACCCGCACGTCCCGACCGAGCAGTTCCGGTAACCGCTCGAGGAGCTTCTTGGCCCCCGCCATCTCGCAGCTCAAGCCGTCGCAGACCCGTACGGTGAGCGCCGTCGGCGCCTTGATGGCACCGCTCGGGTCTTCCTTGACGACATCGAAGTGGTGGTAAAAGGTCGCGACTTCATAGACCTCGGTCTGCGCAAGCCCGAGCAGCCGGGCCAGGGCGGCAAGATGGGGCGCCGCTAGCTGCTTGTAGTGATCGTTGATGAGATGTAGATACTCAATCAGCAAATCGTGGCGAAGCGGCTCCTTGCCGACCAGGGCCTCGACTTCGGCCAAGGCGGTGGGGGTGACGATTCGGCCGCGGGGGCCTTGGCGCTTCCGTTGCTTGCTGGCACCCATTTTTGCAATCGGAATCACCGTATCATTCACTAGGTCTCTCCAAGGCGCGGGACAGGCTAGGTATATAATACATCACCAGGTTCCCAGCCCTATCCCGAGAATCGCATAAGTCCGATGCTGATCACGCCCCAAGCGGCCGATGAGGCCATTCGCGGCCATATGGCGCAGTTATCGGCCGAGTTGCGCCCCTTATCGCAGTGCGTCGGCCGCATTCTGCGGCAGGACATCCGTGCCGAACGCGACAATCCACCCTTCGACCGGGTGTGTATGGACGGCGTCGCCATCCAGAGCGCCGCCTTTCAAGGAGGCGTGCGTCGCTTCACTCTGCAGGCGACACAGGGCGCCGGCGAGGCACCCTTGAGGCTGAAGGATGGCGATCACGCCATTGAAGTCATGACGGGCGCCAAGATACCGCAGGAAACCGATGTGGTAGTTCCCCTGGAGGAATACTCGCTCGACGGCGGCATCGTCACCTTGAGCGAAGGCGTCAAAATCTCACCGTATCGAAATATTCAGCGCCAGGGCGAAGATGGAGCTGTGGGCAGCCTTATGCTCAATAGCGGCGCACTACTCGGCCCGCCGGAGATCGCGGTGGCTGCGTCCGCCGGTTTGGCGCGCCTTCAGGTCAGTGCCGAACCGGCCTTCATGATCATCGCAACCGGCGATGAACTCATCGAGCCCGGCGAACCGATCGCCGAGCACCAGATCCGGCAGTCAAATGCCTACGCCATGGTTGCGGCCCTGCGCGCGCGCGGCTTTCAGCGCATTGGGCATGATCATATTGCCGACGATGAGAGCCGGCTGATCGAACGGTTGGGACTTCACTTGGCGACGCACGACGTGTTGATCTTGAGTGGCGGCGTTTCGAAGGGAAAGTTCGATCTGGTGCCGCAAGCGCTCAAGCAGCTCGGGGTACGCGAAGTATTTCATCGAGTGGCACAGCGTCCGGGAAAGCCGATGTGGTTCGGTATTGGGCCCAACGGCCAGTCGGTTTTTGGATTGCCCGGCAATCCGGTATCGACCCTGGTATGCCTGATTCGATTCGTCATCCCGGCCCTCATCGCCGCGGCGGGCGGCGCCGGAATCTCCCAGGAGCGCCTGGCATTGAGCGCGCCCGTGAGCGTCGATTTGGCGCTGACCATGTTCATGCCGGTATCTGCGGTGGCCGACCAATGGGGCCGCATCTGGGCCAAGCCACGACCCACGAATACGTCGGGCGATTACCTCAGCCTCGTCGGAACCGACGGCTTCATTGAGCTTCCACCCGGGCCCAACACCTACCCCAAGGAGTTTGTCGCGAATCTTTATCGTTGGTAAGGAGGCGGCCTACTTCAACTTCCAGCCAGGCCGGATGAAATGGCAGGTGTAGCCATCGGGATACCGTTCCAGGTAGTCCTGATGTTCGGGTTCGGCCTCCCAAAAGTCGCCGACCGGTGCAACCTCGGTCACAACCTTGCCGGGCCATAGTCCCGAAGCGTCGACATCGGCGATCGTCTTTTCAGCGGTTCGCTTTTGCTCGTCGCTCGTGTAGAAAATCGCCGATCGATAGCTTGGCCCGGTGTCGTTGCCCTGCCGGTTGCGCGTGCTCGGATCGTGGACCTGGAAGAAAAACTCGAGAATCTGGCGGTAGCTCAGTTTGGCGGGATCGAAGATGATCTCGATCGCTTCGGCATGGCTGCCATGATTGCGGTAGGTCGCATTGCGCACATCGCCGCCCGAGTAGCCGACCCGCGTGGACACGACGCCGTCATAGCGCCGAAATAGATCTTGCATGCCCCAGAAGCAGCCGCCGGCCAGTACCGCTCGTTCCTCGGTCATTGGAGTCCCTCCTTACGGATGCAGCGCGCGTTGCAAAGATCTCGAGCTGTCCAACCTGGCTTGGGCAGTCACTCGGGCATCGAACGCCAAATCAAAGGCATGGTACGCACCGGGGTACACGTGCATTTCCACCGGCACGCCGTGGCGTGTCAGACGCCTCGCGTATTCAAGGTCTTCTTCGAGAAATAGATCGAGGGCACCAGTCGCAATGAAAGCTTTCGGCAGGCCGCCGAGATCCTCTGCCCGAGCAGGTGCCGCATACATCGATACACCGTCCGACCCCGGGGGCGCATTCAACAGCGCGGTCCAACCGAACGAGTTGTTGTGAGGTGTCCAGATGTAGTCACCGGCGCACGGATGCGGGTCGCTCGAAACGCAAGTTCGATCATCGAGCATCGGATAGATCAGGTGCTGGAACGCGAGGCGATATTTCCCCCGATCTCGCGCCAGTAAGGCCAAGGCGGCTGCGAGCCCACCCCCGGCACTTTCACCCATCACGCCGATCCGGTTCGAATCCACACCGAGTCTTGGCGCCTCCTTGACAAGCCATGCCAGTGCCGCGTAGCAGTCCTCGATCCCGCCTGGAAATGGCGTTTCGGGCGCCAACCGGTATTCAACCGACACGATGACGCAGTTCACTTCCAGCGCCAAGGCGCGATGCATCGGATCCATCATCGCCGCAGAACCGACGACGAAGCCGCCACCATGAATGTGAAGGATGCAAGGCCGCACCATTTCCCGTTCTTTCGGCCTATAGATCCTGACGGAGACCTCAGGAGCTCCCTCGGGACCCGGTACCGCTCGAGTTTCCATGGCGACCCGCGCGTCCACCCCCGGGTCGCTTCTTGAGGGAAATTCACGCGACCGTATCGTCGGCAATAAATCACGCGAGAAATCTTCGGTCGGAAACAGTTCCAACAACGGCGTCAATTCCGGATCGACCAGGTGTCGGCTACTCATGGTTTTGACGCTCCCGCGCGCAGCGCCGATCAGGCGCTCGGCACGAAAATCCAGAGCAACACGTACAGCAGCAGGCCGACACCCGCGCAAATGAACAGCGCGGCAAACAGCAGCCGCCATACCCAGGCTTCCATACCGGTCGAGCGTGCCATTCCGCCGCAAACGCCGCCGAACCACCGGTCGGTGCGGCTGCGCCGAAAAGTATTGACGGCGGACGCAAGCGGGTCGTTGGAGCCCGGCTGCGCGGTGCTCAACAGGGCTTCCTTGGCGCGTTTGAATTCGTCCTCGGTCAAGCCGCCGTTTGCGCGCAGTTCCGCCAGTTTGCTCAGTTCATCCGCAAGCGCCATACAGAACTCCTTGATAAGCCCATCGCCCTAAAACACGGCAATCGGGAGAAAGTCGCAAGGGCCGCGACCAACCTCCCTTCTACCCCTCGGGTGCGATGGCATGTAGGGTATCCCATGCCGACCCCGCGGTGCTTGGCAAGTGTCTTTCAAGCGCCTTTATCGCTCGGGCCATGTATCGCACGGCGCTCTTCGGGACAGCGGATGCGGCGTCTTCAATCGCACCGGGGTAGCGCTCCACGAGCGCTTCGATCAGCTCCGCCGCTTGACGTAGATCCTTCTCTGGCTTGCTGCTCGTTTTGTTCCTAAGCTGTGAGACGATGAGCTTGTGGATCGCATACCGTTCCGGCACCGGTACCCGCACCATGACGCTGCCGTGGGAACTAAGTACGGGAATTTCTTGAGACGCTGCCAAGAGGTAGGCCAGGTGCGGCAGTCCCTGGGCATGTGCCTTCAATTCCGGGACAGGTACAGTTGGATAGTTGTCATCCGCCGAAGGTACGAGCAGGTCGACTTTGAAGTTCGAGCCGCCGCGCTCTTTGAAGGACGTTCCGCGCTGGCGGCGATCGAGCGCAGGTATTTCAAAAAATTCGATGCCGGTTGCGCGCAGCATGTCGAGAAATCCCAGAACGCCAGGCACTGCCAGAGCTTCCCTGCGGGCAATGTCCACATCTTCCGTGGCCAATGGTGCGGCTCGCACGCCGAGCGCATTCAGCAATGCACCATAGGCGTGCGAACCGACCAACAGCGCTCCGGCCCGAAATAGACCACGGTTATGTAGGCTTGCCAGGGTGAAATAGGCCTTTCGATCAATGGTGGCGAAACCGGCGCGGCTAAGCAACCTCACTCTCGTTATCGTCGTGTTGGCAGTGGCAATCATTTCGCGCATGGTGCTTATTCGGCGCTCGATCTCGGGACTGCCCACTTTTCCGAGGTACATTTCCTGGCGTCGATTCAGGGCATCAGAATAACGATGGACCCAAAAACGCGTACCGGTTTCGTTGGTACGCTCCGTCAGGGTTCCCGGTGTCCCAAGCAAGACTTCGAATTGGTCCGAGGTACTGCGTTCGAGTTCCGAGAAGAGCAGGGTCAGCGCTCTTTCGTGGGGCGTGGTCAAAACCGTCATATCCCACAATATTACACTTCGTGGGATATGTGCGCCAAGCACCTTATCCCACAGAACTATTTCGTGTGGGATACGTGTCCGTCGGGTCTCCCAAATAGCTGATTCCTATGAAGATTTCTTGCCTTTGATTTACTACAAAGCCATTTCCAGATCATTCTTGATGCTGCCGGCGCGCGCGTGGCATCCTTTCACACACGCCTACGAGACTGTTGGAGGCTTAAGACCGTGAGACATGCCAGCCCGCAAACGCCCTGGGACGCGCTGGCGACATGTGCGGGCCTAGTTCTGCTGTTGAGCTCCGCAACCCCCGCCCAGAATGAGAGCTTTCACGGCGCTCCAGCGTCGGCCAAAACGGAGAAAAATCCTTACCAGGGCCGCAATGCAGCTCCGGGCAAGGCGGCGTTTGACCACAATTGCGCGGCCTGCCATGGCCCCATGGGCGAAGGCTCCGGAAACATACCGTCTTTGGCCACTGGGGCCGCGCAGGGAGCGAGCGACGGCGAGATCTTCTGGTACATCACCCAAGGCGCCGTCAACAACGGCATGCCCTCCTGGAAATCTTTGCCCGAAGAGCAGCGATGGGAAATCGTCAACTATCTTCGAGTGCTTGGCGCGTCCAAGCCGGGCTCGCCGCGGGTGGCGCTGTCGTCCGACGAAGCGATCGCCGTGGGTATCAACTCGCCTCCGCCGCGGCCTCCGTTCACCGACTATCGTTTTGAGAAGCCGGGCACCGTTCGCAAAATCACGCTCGGGGATCTGCCGGCTCCGCTCGCAACAACATCGGCGGGCAATAGCCCTCAAGTGGTGGCACGCCCGCAGAATGCGTGGCCGAAAGTTCCCGCCGGCTTCAAGGTTGAACTCTACGCGACCGGCCTCGACCAGCCACGCCTGATCCGCACTGCGCCGAACGGCGACTTTTTCGTCGCGGAGAGCAAATTGGGTGAAATCCGCGTGTTCCGCGGAATCACAGGCGCCGGCAAACCCGTGCAATCAGCCACGTTCGCCACGGGCCTGAAGCGGCCGTTCGGCATCGCTTTCTATCCGCCCGGTCCCGAGCCGCAATGGATCTATGTGGGCAACACCGATTCGGTGGTGCGCTTTCCCTATAGGAACGGGGATTTGCAGGCCCGTGGCGCAGCCGAGCACATTGTCGACCTGCCGAGCGGCGTCGGTCACTGGACGCGGGACATTCAGTTCGCGCCCGACGGCAAAAAGATGTTGGTATCGGTCGGTTCCGGCTCGAACATCGACGACCCCGATACAAACCCCCGAGAGAAAGATCGCGCCGACGTCCTGGAATTCAATCCTGACGGTTCAGCAATGCGCGTCTACGCCTACGGCATCCGGAATTGCGTCGGGCTGGCGATCCAACCGAAGACCGGGGCCCTGTGGTGTTCGGTCAATGAGCGCGATGGGCTGGGTGACGACCTCGTGCCCGACTACATTACCCGTGTGCGGGAGGGTGGCTTCTACGGTTGGCCCTGGTGGTATATGGGCGGGCACCAAGATCCGCGCCACGAAGGCAGGCACCCCGAGCTCAAGGATAAAGTCATAACGCCGGATGTCATCCTCCACCCGCACAATGCGTCGCTGCAACTGACGTTCTACAACGGCAAACAATTCCCCGCCGAATACCGGGGCGACATTTTCGCCGCCGAGCATGGCTCCTGGAATCGATCGGTGCGCGTCGGATACGAGCTGATCCGGGTGCCGCTCGACAAATCTGGCGGCGCGACAGGTGGTTACGAGGACTTCATGACCGGATTTGTGGTGGACAACGGGCATGTTTGGGGAAGACCGGTTGGGGTGACTGTCGCGCCGGATGGTTCGCTGCTGGTGACGGATGACGGATCGAAGTCCATCTGGCGGATAAGTCATAGCGGCGAACCCCAAGCCCGGTAGCACTCCAAATTCGGGCGTTGGGCCTCTGCTAAGCACAATTGGAGAGTGCTGATGGCTGATATTTCAGGTTGCGGTAACATTCCTCACGACCATGGTCCGGAACGCGATGAGATATGAACGATCAAACATTCAGCCCTCAGTTGACAGTTGCCAGAGAATCGGAAATTGAATTGCTGGCGCGTGAAACCGATACCCCGGTTGACACGGTGCAGGAAATCTACCGAGTTGAACGCGACAAGCTCGAACGGTCATCGCGCATAAAGACCTTCGTATCCGTGCTGGCTCATCGGCGTGTGAAAGCCCTGCTGCAGGTCGAACGCGGGAAACGTCACTGATCGAGTAGGTCTGCGGATCGCATGCGCAAGTACGAGAAAACTCCTGAGGCCATTGCAGCGCTCTCCCCCGAGCAGTATCGCGTAACGCAGCGCAGCGGCACCGAGCACCCCGGGACCGGCGAATATTTGGACAACAAGGAACCGGGTATCTACGTCGACATCGTGTCGGGTGAACCGTTGTTCGCCTCGTCCGACAAATTTGAATCGGGCTGCGGCTGGCCGAGCTTCACCAAGCCCATCGAGCCCTCTCACGTAAACGAATTGCGCGATACGGCGCACGGCATGATCCGCACGGAGGTGCGCTCAGCGCATGGCGACAGTCATCTCGGCCATGTCTTTCCCGACGGTCCTGCGGATCGCGGAGGACTGCGCTACTGCATCAACTCCGCCTCGCTGCGGTTTATCCACCGCGACGATATGGAGGCCGAGGGCTACGGGGATTATCTGAACCAGGTGGGCGCTCGCTAGCTCACTGTTTTCTTAAAACCGCCGTGAGGGTGATTTCCGGGACGCTCGCCAATGCCTTCGAGAGCGGGCAGTCCTGCTTCGCCGCCGCCGCAATCCTCTGGAATGTGTCCTCATCGATGCCGGCGACGGCCGCCTCGAGGTGCAAAGCGATGCGGTCGATCACAAATCCCTTGTCCTTCATGGCGAGTCGCACGCTGGCGGTAGAGTCGACGACGCCCGTCGCGAAGCCGGCCCTATCGCAGGCGAAGGAGAACGCCATCGTAAAGCAGGCGGCATGTGCCGCTGCCAATAATTCCTCGGGATTGGTCCCGCGACGATCATCCTCGAATCGACTGGCGAAACCGTAGGGATAAGATTTCAGCGCCTCGCTCTGGGTGCTGATGGCACCGACGCCCTGCTTGCCCCGCCCTTCCCAATGTACGCCCGCAGTTTTGTCCGACATGTCATGTCCTGGATTGGTCAATAGCTGCACCATCATAGCGGACGATGGTATCGGCGATCCATCGCGTCTGTTAGCCGGCGGTAAACCCGATGACACGCCAGTGTCATAGTCCCTGCCTAACATTCTGCGGATTCGCATGCCAGCGCATGCATTCCTGCAATCCACTACCGGGAGTACTCTGCTAATGAAGAAGTTCGCACTGGCATCGTGTATGGGGGCAATGATGGCCTCGGGTGTCGCCAACGCCGAGCAGGGTCCCGTACCCAACGGCATTCCGCACCTCGATCACGTGTTCGTCATCATGATGGAAAATCACGCCTATGCGCAGATCGCCGGCAATCCGCAGGCGCCTTTCATCAACTCACTGATGACCAAGGCAAATTTGGCGCAGAACTATTTCGCCATCGCCCACCCGAGTTCCACCAACTATTTGGAGGTGGTCGGCGGCTCGAACTTCAACGACCTGTCGGATCAATATCCGGACTGGCACAACAAGAACTGCCAGCCGAACATCACCCCGGGCCATGTCACCAATACGGACAACCCGGTCACGGGAGTTGTATGCCCCATCGCCGGCACCGGCACCGATGCGGCCACTCCAGCGGTCGATGCCAGCATGAACGAGACATCCGCGCCGCCGCTCACCAACATCAACGGTTCGTTGTCGATTCAGGCGAGCACCAAAATCTCCGGTATCACCATCGCGGACCAGTTGGTGCATGACGGCAAGTCCTGGAAGTCCTACCAAGAGGGGCTGCCCTTGAGCGGTGCGGACGGCGTCAACGTGAGCGATGGTTTCTACACCCTCGGCGGCAACAATGCCGGCGGGGTGAATGTCACGTCGAACTTCGCCGCTCTGTCGACCGTCGGAAACCCGGTGAGTGGCTCCGACGTGGTGTATCTCTATGCGGTGAAGCACAATCCCTTCGCGTACTTTGCCTCCGTGCAAGAAGGCACCAATCGCGCGCTCAGCCTCGAGCAGGTCGTTTCATTTGAAGGACAGCACGGGCTGTTTGCGGATCTGAAGTCGGGACATGTGCCCGATCTTGCGTTCATTGCGCCGAACCAGTGCGAGGACATGCATGGCCGCGGCAACGGCACGGCATTCTGCAATTTCGATGCGGATGACAATGGCACCCAGACCGGCCTCAATCCCTCGCTGATTCTGCAGGGTGACCTCGCAGTCCAGCGCATTGTGACCGCCATCAAGGCCTCGCCGGTGTGGTCGGAGAGCCGCAGCGCCATTGTGATCGTGTGGGACGAAAACGACTACAGCACCGTCACCTCGAATCAGGTCGTCACCATCGTCGATACCAACTACGGCCAGCATCAGGTGCAGAGCGCGCGCTTCTACGATCACTACTCGCTGACGAAAACTTTGGACGCTGCATTCAGGCTGCCCTGCCTCAACCACGCCTGCGATGCAGGGGTTGAAGTGATGGCGGACTTGTTTCAGGAATAAGTCGAACTTGAAATCTGGGCGGCGGTTATCCTGCCACCCATGATGCGAGCGATCTTGAACAGACCCTCCAATGCTTGGAGGGTCTGTTTTATATCCCTGCTGGCGGCAGGCACGGCGCCGAGTGCCGATGCTCCTCCGTTCGATGCGCACAGCACCGCCGCGGCGCCTTGTGGCGTCGGGGTGCCGCCGCCCGGCCACTCCGTACCCGATGTATGGGCACCTCCCGAGGGTCTTACGCTCACCGTTCGGCAAGATCGCAATCGGCTGTGTTATACCGCCAATGGCAGCGCCGATGCGCCGACCATCCGCGTGCGGCTGGGCTCGGACCTCACCATCACGCTGCGGAACGAAATCACCGATGTCGGAGCCATCGACTCGGTCACGGGCCCCGGCAAGCTCAGCGTGGCGACCGATCGTGTCCCGCCACGCCCTGGTTTCTATCCGGTCGTTCCAGGCATGAAACACCACGCCACCGGGGCGACCAACCTGCATGTGCACGGCTTTGCCGTGCCGCCCGTGAAGCCCCAGGATGATGTGCTGACGGTGTGTACCGATCCCGCCGTCGGACCTCGACGCTGCGGTCGGCGCGCCTTTACGTATCACTTCCATGTGCCGGCCGATATGACCGAGGGTCTGTACTGGTATCACCCCCACGTGCACGGCGAAGTGCAGGCGCAGATGCTGATGGGCCTGACGGGTGCAATCGTGGTGGAGGGCCCACAGGATGATGCGCGCCGCGCCGCCGGCATCGATGAACGCGTGCTGATCGTGCGCCAGACCCAGGATCTGGACGCCGGCAGAACTCAGTCCGCCGCGATGACCGCGGCACCGCCGGCGTCGGCCGCACATAAAGCACGGGGACATGCGCTTCCGGCAACGGCGATCGATACCGCGCACGAACTTCTCTGCGGATCGAATTCCGCGATCGATGCCATTAGCTTGAACGGCACTCCAGTCCCGGTCGGCGAGTCGGCCGACTCCGCGCTGGCAAACTTCGAATTGCGCGCCGGCAGGAAGCAGTTGTGGCGTATCTTGAACGCAGCCACCGACGCATTTCTCGATCTGGCGCTGGTCGAGGAGAACGGCAAGCCATTGCCCCTGGAGGTGGTGGCGCGCGACGGCAGCCTCCTGGCGGACGATGCCGGCACGCCACTGCCGCCCATGGCGACTCTGGCCTCGCAACTCGTGCCGCCCGCGGGCAGGCTCGAGATTCTGGTGACGCCGCCGCCGCCGGGGGTCAAGGCCTACCTTGTCACCCACGCCGTCGATACGGGCTGCGCCGGAGATCGGCTCCCGGAACGGCGGCTTGCGGTCATTACCAGCAGCGGGGACGCAGAACCGTCAACCGCAGCGGCGGCGCCGGCGGCTGAGGTATCGAGAAGCAACCTCTTCAGCGGATTGCTGGCCCGGCATACGGATCGGGAACGCGTGATCGCCATGGCAGAGTATCCCCGGCCCGGGATCACCGACCAGGTCGACTTCTATATCGTGGAACGAAAGCCGGGTGCGATACTTCGGCCCTACGGGATGGGAGCGCCGCCCGCCATTTCAGTGCGAGCCGGAACCACCGAGGAGTGGACCATCGAGAACTGGACCAACGAATTGCACGCCTTCCATATCCATCAAGTGCATTTTCGCGTGCTGGCCATCGACGGCAAGCCGGTGGCGAACCCACCGCTGCTGGACGTCGTCAATGTGCCGTACGCGGAGGCGACGGGCTATCACAGCAAGGAGGGTCCCGTGAGACCGGGGCGCGTGCGCATCAAGCTCTTCTTTCCTGAATCACTGGCGGGAGATATCCCATTTCACTGCCACTTGGTCGATCACGAGGACAACGGCATGATGGCGGTACTGCGAGTGCTGCCGGCTGGCTAGTGTATTTTCTGTGTGAGCCAGAGACCCGGCTTGCCTCGTTGATTCAATCCAACGCTGAGTAAAGCCGACTTGGACTCCCATAGGCGCGCGAGCGGCAGCCCCTCCCGGTGTATGCGGCGCGCAATGATTTCCGCTTGACTCATCACCTGGTAATTCAACTCGCCCGCGCGCAACCCTGGATGGCGATCGGCCGTGCCGAGATTCTCCTGGCCTGGATCCAAATGGTGGAATGCGGAGGGAAATGACTCCGAGGCCGGCTCACCGCCGCCGACACGTGGACTCAAGTCCAGCGGCGCGGCGAGTGGATGTTCCTGATGAGCGAACATTCGACTTTGCACCGTGCTGGATCGCACAGCACCGCCGATCGGCGGAGACGCCAGGGCGGAACTCAACCAGCCAACGCCGCACAGGCCGCTTGCCGTTATGCATGTCAGTCGGATTCTGAGCTCCCTGTTCATGTTGTCATTGGAACATGACCCAGACGGTCTGTCGGGACGCTACCGTACGCTAGCGACCCTGGCCAAGCTCTTCGCCAAGAATCGATGCATAACACCTACTTGCCGCTTATTCGAGCTTGCGAGTAAACCGTCGAAGCCCGTTGTATCTGTCAGGCTTCTGATCATTCGGTCCCAAGAACTCCATCATGGCCTTGCCGCTTGTGGCATTTTCCGCGATTACTTTGAGCGCTACCAGTGATGGGGTGGCCAGGATGATGCCGGCGATCCCCCAGAAAACTCCTCCGAACCATAGCGCCAGAAAGATGAGCAGTGGGTTGACTTCGAGGCGTCGCCCCACAAGCAGCGGCTGCACGACCTGCCCCTCGATGGTCGCCAGAAGTACATACGTGCCCGCGACACCCAGTACGTGGCCCAGAGTGTTGAATGAGACAAAGGCTACCAGCGTGACAACAATGAGCGTGGTTACCGCGCCCGCGTAGGGGATGTAATTGAGTAGCGCGGCCAGGCCGCCCCAGAGAAATGGTGTTGGCATTCCCCATGCCATCATGCTTCCTGCCGTGGCGAGCCCGAGCCCCACGTTGATCATCGTCGTGGTTACATAAAACCTCCCGACTTCCGCCCTTACGTTTTCAATGATGTGAAGGACATGCGAAGCATTCAAGTTGTCGACGAATGCAGCAGTCATCCTGGCGAGCATCGGTGGCCCCCCGGCGAGTAGAAAAAGCGTGACAATCACAAACCCCAAGCCGCCCACCAGCACAGTTCCCGTCGCGCCTAGAATGAGCGCCGGCGCACTTTCCCCGGTGGCAACCGAAGCCGCTGCCGCTCCAATCGGCGCGTGGCCGATCGCGCCTACGTTGCCAGCATTCTTGCGCAACTCATCCAGGTGATTCATGAAC
>JBARBX010000205.1:0-1678 GCA_049793535.1 Steroidobacteraceae bacterium
AGCATCGGACGCACCATCGAGAGGAGCTTGCCGTCGGCGCGCTGCCGCGCCTGAAGGAACTGAATCACGTTGTTGTTCGTGCCGGCGATGTTGGCGCCGGTGGCGTGACTGTTCTCGCCATAGAAGAGCTCCAATCCCGTGCCGTCGGGATTGGTGCGGTACAGGCTGATCTGGTCGCCGTTGATGGATTCATAGCGCGAAAACACGATTTGGCCGTTGGACAGGACCGAGGGTGCGAAATCGTGATTGGTGTTCATGCTGATCTGATGAATGCCGGTGCCGTCGGCGTTCATGACATGCAACAGGAATATCGGCTGCTTGCGATCGTCGGTCTGCGCCGGGTATTGCGGGCGGCCCTCGTCGATCAGAATGGCCTGGGTCGCCGCCTGCCGGGTCGAGGAGAACACGATGCGCCCGTCGGGCAGGTAGTGCGCCCCCACGTCATGGCCGGCGGTGGTGTCGTCGTTGGTGAGCTGGGTCACCGTTTTCGCCACGGCGTCATACTGGTAGATCTTCCAGGTCGGTTGGGTGACATCCGTGTTCGGCTTGTTGGGGTTCAGAGGCAGGCGCAGCGAGAACACCAGCTTCTTGCCGTCGGGAGACACGTCGAGATCGCGCACATCGCCCTTGCCCATGGTGATCGACGCCGTGATATTGGTCTCGACCGAGCCGGGGCTTGCCTGCTCGCGGATGTACAGATCGCCGCCGGTGGTGGAAGTGATGAGGTCGCGAACGTCGATATCGGTGTTCGCGTTGGTCGCCGTGGGCGCCGGCGGCGCCGGCCGCTTCACATAGGCCAGCGGGAAATTCAAGGTTCCCGGATCCTGGGTCTGGACTCCCGCGAGGCCCGGGGCGTGTCCGCTGACTCCGCTCTCGCAGGCGACCATGAACAGTACGGGCAGCAACAATGCCGCCGCCTTGAGGCAACCGTGACGAAGTTCACGAGTGGGCAATGTTTTCATGGTGTCGGATACCTATGTTCAATCGTCAATCGGCGATCAATGTTGCGCTCGAGTGCCGTCATTGAACTTAATTACTCCAATTACCGCATCTTCGTTCGATGCGCCTACGCAATCTGTTAACGCACTCACAGAAGAACTTCCTTGCATCCGTTTCTCTGTGCATCCAGGAGCGGATATTCGCAAATTAGGCCGAAGGATATAGGCGGACAGTAGTCAGTCGAGATGTCGCGAATCACCGACGTCGTCCGGATGAGACATTACTGGACGCCGTTACTGCCCGGTATATTTGCGCCACGTCGAAAACACAACTCACGCCAGTGGATGTGCATATGAAGTACGGGATAGCAAAGCCAGAGATGAACCGGATGTACGGTGCGCGGCGCGCTTCGTGCGCGAGCGCTCTGCTCGGCGCATTCGCATTGCTCGGCACGCAGGCCTTCGCGGCCGGCCCCAATGCGGATCAGGCGACGCGAATGTACAACCGCATCGCCGGGGTGCCGCCTTCGGCTTCGCAGCTCAGCCTTATGATGGCGGCCGCGGACCCGGTCACGGCGGCGCTGATCGCCACCCAGGACCCGGCCTTCTACAACAACACCATTCGCAATATGGCGATGCCCTGGACCAACCGGGATCAGACGGTGTTCGCACCGCTCAACGACTACGTGGCGACGGTGGTCGGCATGGTGCATGACGATGTCCCGTTCAACACCCTGCTC
>JBARBX010000206.1:0-2620 GCA_049793535.1 Steroidobacteraceae bacterium
TGTGGGGTATCCATGACGACCAGGGCGAGTTGGCGCACACCAGTTGCGTCGCCTTTGGAATCGACCGACTGGCGGTGGCTATGTTCGCCAATCACGGCCTGGATTTGCAGAAGTGGCCGGCGGCGACAAAGGCCGCGCTGGCCCTCTGATCGCCCCTCGTGCCGTTGGACCCGCGCGTTAAGCGGTTCTTGGACGTGCTGGCGGCGGGCAATCCGCCCAACGCATTGCAGACGTCGGTCGCGGAGCGACGTCTCGGGCTCTCGGAGCTCATGAAGCTCGCGGGGCCTGCGGCGCCCGTGGGCTGCGTCGAAGACCGCACCCTGCCCGGACCCGAAAGGTGCGCGCTCGCCGTCCGACTCTACGTCCCGGAGAGTGCACCTGCCGCGTCGCAGACGGCCGGGCTCGTTTATTTCCATGGCGGCGGCTTGGTCGCCGGCAGCGTGGAGACGCACGACGGCATCGCACGCGCGCTCGCGAAAGCGGGTGCCTGCCGGGTGGTGTCCGTCGACTACCGGCTGGCTCCCGAACACCCGTTTCCGGCCGCACTCGACGATGCCTTGGCGGCCGTCACCTACATCAGCGCGCATGCCGCGGATTTCGGCATAGACGCCTCCCGCCTCGGCATTTGCGGCGACTCGGCGGGCGGCACCATCGCCGCAGCGACCGCTCAAGCGCTTGCCCGAATCGGCCGCCCCCGGTTGGCCCTGCAACTGCTGATTTGCCCGATTTTGGACTACAGCCGTCTCAGCGCATCGCGCCGCGAGCTCGCAAGCGGCTATCTGATCGATCAGGCCACCCTCGATCACGATCTTTTGTACTACGCACCCAAGGGGATGGATCCGGCCAACCCGCGGATCTCGCCGCTGCGCGCCGACGATGTGAGCGGCCTGCCGCACACGCTCATTCATACGGCGGAATTCGATCCGCTGCGCGACGAAGCCTCCGAATACGGCGAGCGGCTGACCCGCGCACACTCTCTAGTGTCCTACACTTGCCACCCGGGTATGATTCATCTTTTCTACGGCCTGGGAGCCGTGATTCCGTATGCCCGCACCGCGTTCGAGCAGATCGGCGGTGAAATTCGGGCTGCACTGGCCTGACCGAAGGAGACTTAAGTGGCTGAGCGCGTCGTTGCGGAACGCATGATTCGAGACCTGCATGCGGCGCGCGTCGGCGGCGATCTCGCCGGGCTGTGCCGGCTGTTTGCGGACCAGGGCCGGTTCGAAATCGTCGGCGCCAGCGCCGACAAGCCGATCGCGATCAGGGCCAGCGGCATTGCCGAGTTTCGGCCCTGGCTCGCCATGATGGTCAAGGTGTTTCGGCTCAATAACTACACTTTGCTGTCGCTGGTGGTCGAGTGGCCGCGTGCGACGGCGCACTGGCGCACGGACATCTACTCCAAGGTCACCGGCGTCACCATCCCGACCGAACTCGTGGACCTGGTGGAGCTCAGCGAAGACCGCATCCTGAGCTACACCGAGTTCTTCGCCCCCCGCTGATGGATGAACCGCAATGGCTGAGGGTCGCGCGCGAATTGCGCGCCATTGCGCAGACCGGATTGACCTTCGCCACGGATCGCTTCGACCGGCAGCGCTATGAACGAGTGCGGGAGTTGGCGGCATCCATGTTGGCGCAGGGCTCCGGCGAACAGTACGAAGTGATCATCGAGATCTTGCGCGAGGGATGGGGCTACGCGACTCCCAAGGTCGATGTGCGCGGCGCGGCCTTCGTCGATGGGCGCGTGCTCCTGGTGCGTGAAATCAGCGATGGCCACTGGACTCTTCCCGGCGGCTGGGCCGATGTCAATCAATCGGCCGCCGAGTGCGTGGTCAGGGAAATCGCCGAAGAGTCGGGATTCCTCGCCGAGGCCCGCAAGCTCGCGGCCGTGCGCGACTATCAGCGCAGCGGTCACCCGCCGCGCAACGTCGACTCCATCTACAAGATGTTCTTCATTTGCGAGATCACTGGAGGCGCCGCCCGCGCCAGCGACGAGACCAGCGAGGTGGCGTTCTTTCCCCGCGACGCCCTGCCGCCGTTGTCGCTCGGACGAACCACTGCGGCGCAGATCGACCGGATGTTCCACCATGCCGAGCATCCCGATCTAGCCACGGACTTCGACTGATCGTGTGGGATAGTCCGCAAGGTGGACGTTTAAACGAACATTTTATACCATGGCAGCTTAAATGTTCGTTTATCCGACCATGTCAAACTCCGTCCTGACCCCGAAAGATCTAGGCTTCCAGATCCGCGCCGAGCGCAAAGCCCGCGGCTACACCCAAAGTTGGGTGGCTAAGCGCGTGGGTTGCCGTCGCCAGACCATCGCCGATCTTGAAGCCGGGCGCAATGTCGAGCTGCATATACTCATGCGTACTCTCGCGACTCTCGGTAAGGGCTTGAGCATCATCGATGCGCGCGTGGATCTCGAGCGCCTCGCCGATATTTTCCGGGATGAGGATGAAGAACAGAACTAGACATCTGCTGGTGGGCACTCCGCAGGGCAAAGCAGGCGATCTCATCAAAGAGTCACGCTTCGCCTTCAACTACTCCGCGCACGACAAGTCTTGCGAGATCTCTCTCACCATGCCGATCCGTGCGGAAAGTTATGCGGATGCCGCGTTGC
>JBARBX010000207.1:0-2234 GCA_049793535.1 Steroidobacteraceae bacterium
CGCAAATGAGCACTCTGACGCTGCGTCGCCCCGACGACTGGCATGTGCACCTGCGCGACGGCGCCGCACTCGCCGCTGTCGTGAAATTCACCGCGGAGCGATTCGGTCGCGCCATCGTGATGCCCAATTTGCAGCCCGCGATCACCACGGTGGCGGCGGCGCGCGCCTATCGCGAGCGGATCGCGGCCGCGCTGCCCGCCGGTGCGCGATTCGAACCGCTGCTGACCTTGTATCTCACGAATGCGACGCCGCCGCAGGAGATCGACCGCGCCAAGGCCTGCGGGTTTATTCACGGGGTCAAGCTCTACCCTGCCGGAGCGACCACGCATTCGGACGCGGGAGTGACGGACATCGCCGGCGTGGACCGGGTTCTCGCACGTATGGAAGAAGTCGGCATGCCGCTGCTGGTGCACGGTGAATCGCCGCAACCCGAGGTGGATGTCTTCGACCGTGAATCGCACTTCATCGAAGCGGTGCTCGCGCCCTTGGTCGGGCGCTTCCCGGCCTTGCGCGTGGTGCTAGAACACATCACCACCGAACGCGCGGTGGCATTCGTGAGCAGCGCTCGCCAGGGCGTGGCGGCAACCATCACCCCCCAGCACCTGCTGCACAATCGAAACGCGATTTTTTCCGGCGGCATCAGGCCGCATTATTACTGCCTGCCGATCTTGAAGCGCGAGCGCGACCGTCTGGCGCTCGTCGGCGCGGCAACCGGCGGCAGCCCGAAGTTTTTTCTCGGTACCGACAGCGCGCCGCACGAGCGCTCGGCCAAGGAAAGCGCCTGCGGCTGCGCGGGCATGTTCACCGCCCACGCCGCGGTCGAACTCTACGCCGAGGCCTTCGAGTCGGTGGGGCGCCTCGACCGCCTGGAGGCCTTTGCCAGCCACTTCGGCGCCGATTTCTACGGCCTGCCGCGGCACGACGACACGATTACCTTGGTCAAGGAGCCCTGGGTGCCCCCGCCAGCCTACGATTTCGGCGACGGCACATTGGTGCCCTATCGCAGCGGCGAGGCGATTGCATGGCGGCTTGCCGGGACGCCGGCACCCGCATGACGCAGATTCCCCCCATTACCTTCGCCACGCGCTTTCGGGGCTTTCTGCCCGTGGTGATCGACGTCGAGACCGGCGGCTTCAACTCGCAAACCGATGCGCTGCTCGAAATCGCCGCGGTCTTCATCGAGATGCGCAGCGACGGAACGTTGGCGCGCGGCGAAACCATCCGCTATCACGTCACCCCCTTTCCCGGCGCCAACATGGAGGCTGCATCGCTGGCGGTGAACGGAATCGATCCGCATCATCCCCTGCGGCCGGCCATTCCGGAAGAAGACGCGCTGCAACGCATTTTTCGCGAAGTCCGCAACGCCATTCGCGCCGCGGATTGCACGCGCGCAGTGCTGGTGGGGCATAATGCGTTCTTCGACTTGAATTTCTTGAACGCCGCCGTTGCGCGCGCCCAGGTCAAGCGCAACCCCTTCCATCCCTTCTCGAGTTTCGATACCGCCACGTTGGGCGGCGTGGCATTCGGGCAGACGGTATTGATGCGCGCGACGCTCGCGGCGGGCCTGGAGTGGGATACGGCTTCGGCGCATTCGGCAGCCTATGACGCCGAGCGCACCGCCGACCTCTTTTGCATGGTGTGCAATCAGTTTCAGGGGGTGTTCGACGCCAGCCGCCGGCGCCTGGCCGCAATGGGGCCGTTACAGATCGAGCCCTCGCCTTCCGAAGAGCCGTCCGCCTCGGACGAGCCCTAAGGATAGCCTGCCCGTTTCGCAACGGGGTCGGTGCGCGGAAAGCTTTAGGCCGGAACGGCGCCGGCTTCCGCCAGGAGCTGCTGTAGCTCGCCGCTCTTGTACATCTCGATGGCGATGTCGCAGCCGCCGACGAGCTCGCCGTTGACGTAGAGCTGCGGGAAAGTCGGCCAGTTGGAATAGGTTTTCAGGGCCTCGCGCACCTCCGGATCCTCGAAAATATTCACGTGCGCGAACTTCGCCTTGCAGGCGCGCAAAGCGCCGACGGTCTGCGCCGAAAATCCGCACTGCGGAAAATCGGGGGTGCCCTTCATGTACAAGACCACCGGCGCGGCCGTGAGCTGGCTCTTGATCCTTTCGATAGCGTTCATTCGACAGTCTCCAAATTGAGTCCTTAAGACTACCATAGCGGCCAAGCAGCCTTGGGCCTCGTTGATCTATTGGGGTTGCTCCCCTATTCTTCCAGGCCGCCGCAGTGCAAAAT
>JBARBX010000208.1:0-4261 GCA_049793535.1 Steroidobacteraceae bacterium
CCGCAGTGGTGGACGGCGTATCAGTCGGACGCGCTCAATGCACTGGTCGAGGAGGGATTGGCAAAGAATCCTTCGCTGGCCGCCGCGCAGAGCACGCTCAAGGCCGCGCGTGAGGGCCTGCGCTCGCAGATCGGACAATCCATGCTGCCGAGCGTCGATGTGGGTTTCAGCCCCACGCGCCAACGAGCGCTGGGCCTGCCGATTCTGCCGCAGGAAACCTTTCTCGAAAATATCTTCGCCGCGGAGGTACAGACCTCGTATACCTTCGACTTCTTCGGTGCGGCGGTGCTTGCCGATCGCGCCCTGGCGCGGCAGGTTCAGCAGCAGGCCTACCAGCTCGAATCGACCCGGCGCGCGCTCGCGGCCAACATCGTACTGGCCGCGATCAATGCCGCCTCGCTGCAGGCACAGGTGGCCGCAACCGAAGAGCTGGTCGCGCTTGGCGAGCAGCGTGCCCGCCAAACAGCGGCGCGCTACCGGCTGGGCAGTGCATCGCAGGACGATATGCTGGCCGCGGAGCAGGATGCCGCCAACGCGGCAGCGACGCTGCCGGCATTGCGCGCCCAGCTCCTTGCCGTGCGTCATGCCGAGGCGGTGTTGCTGGGGCGAACGCCGGATCAAGCGCCCAGCCCCCTGTCGCTGGATGCCTTGCATCTTCCCGACCGCGTTCCGGTGGCCGTTCCGTCCGTTCTGCTGCATCAGCGGCCCGACATTCTGGCGGCCGAGGCGGCCGTGCGCGCGACGGCGGACGAGGCCGGTGCGGCAGCCGCGTCCATGTTTCCGTCGTTGACTCTGTCGGCAGCCTACGGGCGGGGCGGGTTCGACTGGTCGACCTTTACGTCGCCCGCGGGGGCGATATGGAGCGTGGGTGCGTCGTTGACGCAGCCGCTATTCCACGGCGGGGCGCTGGTCGCCCGCAAGCGCCAGTACGAAGCGACGCACGATGCCGCCGTGGCGCAGTACCGGGAGACCGTACTGGCCGCGTTCCAGAATGTCGCCGACAGCCTGGTATCGCTCGAGGAGGACGCCAACACACTGGTCCAGGCGCAGCGCGCCGCGACCGCGGCGCACTCGGCGCAGCTCGATACCGAGTCGCGGTACCGGCTGGGTGCGACCCCGTTCTATGCGACGCTCACCGCGGGACAGCAGTATCAGGGCGCCAGCGTGCAGTACGTTCGCGCGCGCGCGGCGCGGCTGGCCGATACCGCGGCCTTGTTCGAGTCCATGGGAATCGCCGATTGAGCGATGACGCCGCGGTTCAAAGCGTCGTGGCTGCGATCTGGCTGCGTTGATCCCGCAGAAACGGACGGTCGATCTGCTGCGCATATGAATCGATATCTCCGGAAGCGACGCCGCAGCGCTTGAAGTGTTCCTTCCAGCCGTCGACGATGCGCCCGACGGCTTGTGCCTCCCTGACGGCAGCGTCTTTGCCGAGAGAGAACATGAGCGACATCGACAGCGCGTTGTCGAGCGTGGAGTCGGCTTGTTGCTCGCCCACGCGCATCTGCTGAAAACCAAGCGCCTGACCGGAGGGAAGTACATCGTATGCCGGTGACAGCTCGTACTGCTGCGAATCGGTCACGCGCAATGCGTGGTTCTTCTCGTGATCGTCGGTGTTGTCGATCAATATATTGAACACCATTCGCCGAAACAGCTCGCGCATTTGCTGGACGTACGCGTCATCCTGGGTCACGCCCCTGCGCCGCAGCAACTGCGCCAGCTCCGGATAGCCGAACGTTTCGGCCGCGGCACGCAAGGCGACGCACGCGGAAAGGCAGTGCACCCGCAGTCCTCGATCGCGATCGAAGCGCTTGACCGCGACCGCATGCCCAAAGTTAAGCCGTACCGGCAGCGTGCGTGCAACCCGTATGTCCGCTGTCTGCGCAAGGGTCATGGCCGCGTGCTCAATGAGAGGGACATCGGTCGGATCGCCGTCGGGGAATTTGATGACCCATTGTTCGCCGGCAATGTCGATGAGCGCCTTGGGCCGCGCGCCCCCCATGGTCACGCCGGGCGAGATCAAGCGCTGGTACTCCCCGGGAACGGGCTCGTTGTCCTGCACTTTCCTGATCAGCTCGTGAATCTGATCAGCGTCCTCGAGCGTGGGCAGCGGACCCAGGCGCCGCGGCAGATACTCGTCGGGCGACGTGGAGACGCCCAAGGCACCGAACCGATCGTCTCCCGCAAAGTAGAGATATTCGAGCAGCGACAGCCGCGCGGGCTTGTCGATGTGCCGGATCACCCGCTCGCCCCATCGGTCCGGTCGAGCATCGTCCACGGCACCTGCCGCAAGGCCCTTCTCTCCCGGAAGGAATTCCTGGTCAATGAGCGGCAGATCCTCGCTCAAGGGAAAACCGCGCCGCAGCCACAGGTCCGTGTAGCGCAATGACACGCCCTGCATGGAGCGGATGAGATTCAATTCGCCGATCGGCACGGGCTGGCGCGGTTGCGTGAGCAGCCAGAGGTGCAACCGATCGGTCGGCTGGTATCGCGCGGCGGCAGCGGGGTCAGCCATCCGGAATCTTCTTGCGGCCCAGTCGGGCTTCCGCCGAGGCGGCGGATCTCACGGCGCGCCGCTTCAGGGCGTTGCGGACATCGCTTTCCAGAGCGCCGTGGTCGCTGCCGGGCGCGGCAAGATCGGGCAAAGCGCCTGCTCTTCCGATCAACCACAAGGCAGTCGTGTAGATGCCGGCGCCGACGCCGGGATCGCCCCGTTCCATCCGGATCAACGTGGGAACCGAGACCCCGAGGCGCTTCGCCCAGGCGCGCTGCGATTCGCGCCGTCTGACTCTGGCAATGGCCAAATTCTCACCCAGGGCACGCAATGCCTGCACCGCCGCGGGCGGCAGGGTGAGCAGGGCAGATGGGCTTTTTGGCATAACATAGAGTTTATCAAGTTAAATCATTCAGTCAAGTCTATGATACTTGTAGTCGGTGCAGCGCTCGGACCCAGGACCCAGGACCCAGGACCCAGGACGCAGGCCCAAGACCCAGGGCTCAGGCCGCGCCGCCGGGTAGTCGCGCCGAGAGCGTTCGCCACCACGCCGCCGTCAGCAACTCGGCGTGATGCTGGGTGAACACGGGGCACAGCGCCGGCGGTATGGAGAGGAAGGGCAGCCATTGCTCAGGGAAAATATCGTGCGGTCCGCAGTGAAACCAAGGCTCGCCGCTCGTTTCTTCTGCCTCACAGCTTGCCCGCGGCAGGTCGCGGAACACACAGTCGGTGACCAGACAGATCTCATCGTAGTCGTAGAAGATCACCCGGCCGTGATTGGTCACGCCGAAATTCTTCAGCAGCAGGTCCCCGGGAAAGACATTGCTGGCGGCGAGATCCCGCAGAGCATTGCCGTAATCGACGAGGGCCGACTCGGCGGCGGCGGGATCGGCCTCGCGCAAGAAAAGGTTGAGCGGGCGCAGCCGGCGCTCGATGTAGCAATGCTCGACGATCAAGTCCTCGCCTTCGATGCGGCAGCTCTGGCCGGCCTGGCCCATGAGCTCATCAATGAGCTCGGGCATGAAGCGCGCGCGCGGCAGCCGCAAGCGTTTGAATTCCTGCGCGTCGACCAGGCGGCCGGCGCGATCGTGACGGAACACGAATTGGTAACGCTCCATGACCTCTTCGCGGGTGCAGGACTTGGGTGCTCCGAAGCGGTCGCGGATCACCTTGAACACCAGATCATGAGAGGGCAGGGTGAATACGATCATGACGAGGCCGCGCTCTCCCGGCGCGTGCACGAAACTGTCGATGGATTTGTCCAAGTGCCGCTGCAGGGCGAAATAGCGCTCGGTCTTGCCCTGCTTGGCCCGGCCCAGCACGGTATACAGCTCGTCGATGGACTTGCGCGGCATGAACGATCGCAGCAGAGTGATTGCGGCGCTCACCACCGGCAGATCCACGTGGAAGTAGGAGCGCGCGTAGCCGAACAGCGAGCCCACGTCGGCGCGCGACAGCATCACAGCATCGACCTGCACACCCTTGGATGAGTTGGCGAAGGCCAGAACCAAGGGTGTGATGGAGCCATCGCCGATCAGGCGGCCGACGACGAAGGCGCGCGTGCCTCGATAGAACAGAGGTTCGATCAGCTCGATCGACTCGGGCTGGCCGCTCAGGCGCCCGGTCTGGAAAAACCGGCCGATTTCGGCACTGATGCGATGCACGGCCGCGTCCGGATCGGCGATGGCGGCGCCGAAGGGCAGGTCGGTGAGCACTTCGCGCACGGCCGTCGGCAGCGAGCCCCCCACCCGGTAGACGCGGATCGGC
>JBARBX010000209.1:0-6984 GCA_049793535.1 Steroidobacteraceae bacterium
GTGGAAGACGCCTCCGGGGCGGCGAAAGAGCTTCAAATGGCGATCCAAAAGCTCGTAGAGCATCACGGCCCGGGCCGCCGAATGAATGAATTATTGCGAAAAGCAGAGGAAACGGGCTTGAATTACGACGAAAAGGCCGAATTAAGCTCACTTCTCAAGTCGAAGGGCCGTTCCTGAACGCGTACCTTAAACCCTACGCATCTATGGCTACGGAATAGCCAGAATCGTATACTTGTCGGCTTGCATTGAAATTCCAGATCTCCAACGAGGCGTCCACCTTGATCAAAAAAGCGCCAGCAGGCACAGCGACTCAAATCGCGGACGAGCGTCAATCGCAATTGAAACTATTGATCGCGCGCGGCAAGGAACAGGGCTACCTCACCTACGCTGAAGTCAACGATCACTTGCCGAGCGAAATCGTCGATCCGGAACAGATCGAAGACATCGTCAACATGATCAACGACATGGGAATTCCGGTCTACGAAAAGGCGCCGGACGCCGAGTCGTTGTTGCTGACCGACGTGACCGCGGCGCCCGACGAGGAAGCCGTGGAGGAAGCGACCGCGGCACTCGCCAATCTCGACGCGGAATTCGGGCGCACCACCGATCCCGTGCGCATGTACATGCGCGAAATGGGCACCGTGGAATTGCTGACGCGCGAGGGCGAGATCCGCATCGCGAAGCGCATCGAAGAGGGTTTGGAAGCGGTCAAGATCGCCCTCGGCAGCTATCCCGGCACCTACGATTTGCTGTTGCGGCATTACGAGGTCGTCAAGGCCGGTCAGATGCGGCTGGTGGATGTCATCGTGGGCTTCGTCGACCCGAACGCGCCGGATGAAATCGCGCAGCCGCAGAATCCCAAGATGATGGCGCTGGAGCGCGAAGAAGCCGCCAACGACGACGACGAGGCGGACGGCGATGAAGAAGAGGAGGCCATCGACACGGGTCCGGACCCGGAAGAGGCCGCGAAGCGCTTCAGCTCCATCGCCAAGATCCATCACCAGTTCTTGAACGCGCTCGACAAGCTGGGCTCGAAAGATCCGAAGACGCTCAAGATCCGCAAGAAGCTTTGCGGCGAGCTGATGGAATTGAAGCTCTCGCCCAAGATGTTCGACCAGCTGATCGACAATCTGCGCCAGCACGTGACCGAAGTGCGGCTGCTCGAGAAGGAGATCATGTTCCTTTGCATCAAGCAGGCCGGAATGCCGCGCAAGGACTTCATTTCAACCTTCCCGAAGAACGAGACCAGCACGCGCTGGCTCGACAAGCACATCAAGGCCAAGAAGCGCTATTCCGCGCCGCTCGCCAAATTCAAGGATGAAGTGGAGCGCCGCCAGAACAAGCTGAAGGACCTCGAAGGCCTGTTCCACGTGCTGATCAGCGAGATCAAGGAAATCAACCGCGAGGTGTCGATCGGCGAAGCCAAGGCACGGCGCGCCAAGAAGGAAATGGTCGAGGCCAACCTACGCCTGGTCATCTCGATCGCCAAGAAGTACACCAATCGCGGCTTGCAATTCCTCGATCTCATCCAGGAAGGCAACATCGGTTTGATGAAGGCCGTGGACAAGTTCGAGTATCGGCGCGGCTACAAATTCTCGACCTATGCGACCTGGTGGATTCGCCAGGCCATCACCCGCTCCATCGCCGATCAGGCCCGCACCATCCGCATACCGGTGCACATGATCGAAACGATCAACAAGCTGAATCGTATTTCCCGGCAGATGCTGCAGGAGATGGGCCGCGAGCCCACGCCGGAGGAGCTGGCCGTGCGCATGGAGATGCCCGAAGACAAGGTGCGCAAGGTGCTGAAGATCGCCAAGGAGCCCATCTCCATGGAGACGCCGATCGGCGACGATGAGGATTCGCATTTGGGCGACTTCATCGAAGATACCTCGGTATCCTCGCCCATCGACTCGGCAACCACGGAGTCCCTGCGTGAAACCACGCACTCGGTACTGGCGCAACTGACCCCGCGCGAGGCCAAGGTTCTGCGCATGCGATTCGGCATCGACATGAACACGGATCACACGCTCGAGGAAGTCGGCAAGCAGTTCGACGTGACGCGCGAGCGGATCCGGCAAATCGAAGCCAAGGCGCTGCGCAAGCTGCGCCACCCCAGCCGCAGCGAGCAGCTTCGCAGCTTCTTGATGGATGACTAGCGGGGTCGCATCGCATTGCGCTGCGCTATCCCTGCGCGCGCAAGCCCTGGGTGACCATCCATGGGCGCAACGCATGCGTTGCGCCCATGGCCACCCGTTCGACGCATGCGTCTCACCCGTAGTGTCGGCGTCGCCTGACTAGGCCACGACGACCTCGACGGTGAGGTGGCGTTCGCTGCTCAGGGAGTTGGCCACCAGGCAGGAGAGCTCGGCTTTCTCGAGCAATTTCTTCGAGCGTTCGATATCCGCGCCTGCGGGCACGTGCAGTTTGGCATGTGTATGGAAACGGGTGAAGCGCATCTTGCCGTCGATCCGGTCCAGCGTGCCTTCGGTGCGCGCCTCGAGACTGGTCCAGGGGAACTTCGACGCCGCGGCAATCGCCCGGAAGCTCAAAGCGAAGCAATCCGCCACGGCCGCCGTGAGCAGACCCTCGGGAGACCATTGATTCCCCGGCCCGTCGAACTCCTTGGGCGGCGCCGATTCGATGATCCTCACCCCCTCTGTGGACAGCGGCACGTCTCCGGCGGGGCGCACGGCTGCGTTGACGACGTAACGATGAGGGAAAGGGTGCATCGGCTTTTCTCCGCGAAATGGATTCAATAAACGCCCGGAATCAGTCGCTTGGTGCGCTTCATGTAGTCCCCGTACGGCTCTCCAAGGGCATCGATCAGCGCGGTCTCCTCGACATGCACGCGCCATCGAAATACCAGAAAGATCGGTACGAGCATCGCCGCCAACGACGCCCAGTTGGCAAGGCACAGGGCGAGCCCAAGGAACGCCATTAGAGCACCGGTATAGGAAGGATGCCGGACAATTCGGTAGGGTCCTGTATCGACGAGGCGATGGTTGGCCGCGATCGCCACATTCACGGTGAAGAAGCGCCCCAGATGGACGATGGCATACCATCGGATCGCGAGGCCCGCCGCGAAGAGTGCGAGTCCGAGCCGCCGCATTGCAGGGGCCGCATCCATGCCCGCGGACGGCAGCAGATAGGCGAGATTGAATGCCAGCGTGACGCTGGCGGCGATCACCAGCCAGAGCAGGCCGAGAGAGCCCTGATCGGCGCTGCGGGATTCCCCCGCCTTGGCGCGCTTCTTGAATGCGAGTGCCGCTTCCGACAAGACGTAGATCAGTCCGAGTATCGATGCCGTCGACGTTTTCACGCCCGGCTTTCCGCTTGCGCCGGGCCGAACAGCTTGAGCTCCGGACCCTGACCAGTGAGCCTGATCATTCTTTCGAACCTGAGTCCGATTTTTTCGAGCACGGCAATCGATCCTGCATTGTCGGGCGCCGTGATGGCGACGACCCGCTGCAGCCGCAGCTCTGCTCTCGCGTGAGCCAAGACCGCCGATGCGGATTCGACGGCATATCCCTTCGAACAGTGCCGCGACAGAAACGCGAATCCAACGTCGACATCGTCGAGGCCGTCGCGCTTGACCAATCCGCAAATCCCCACCGGCGTCGTGTCGCGCAAACACACGGCGTACAGACCGAAGCCGTAGCGCTCGTAGCTGTCGATCGGTCCTTTGTCGATATATTCACGGGCGTCGGACAGGTTCCGCACCCCCTTGTCGCCGATATATCGAAGGAACGCGTCCTCGTTTAACAGCTCGAGAATGAAGCCCGCGTCGCGCAGCTCGAGTTGCCGCAGCACCAAGCGGTTGGTTTCGATGACAATCGCGCGCAGGGCGGTCGAATCGCGCGCGCCCTGGCTATCGGTGCGGCTCATCCCGCCGCTCGTTGAATGACGACAACAGAGACGCGATCTCGCGCGAGTCCGCGCCGTCGGCGGTGCGAAGACCCTGCACCACACCCTCCCTGTTGGCCAAGGGGTGGTTCTGACTGATCTTCCACTTGCCGGTCAACTCAGTGATCGAGAACTCGAATCCGACGATCAACGACAGCATTTTTTCCACGTAAGGGGGCGGTGCATCGGTCACCTTCCAGGGATTCGCACGAGACTTTTCATGCGAGTCGGTCAAACGCACGACCAAAGCCCGCAGCCACTCGGTGTCTTGAATGAAGTGCAAAGTGCCGTGCGCGTGCACCACCGCATAGTCCCAGGTTGGAACGACTTCCCCGGTTTCCTTCTTGGCGGGATAGAACGACGGCGAAATGTAAACCTGCGGCCCCTGGAAAATGGCCAGCGCTTCGGTGCCCGGCCGGTATTCGCGCCACAGGGGGTTCGAGCGCGCAATGTGGCCGCGCAGCATCCCGTGCGGTGCGGGTTCGGATACAGTCTCGACCGGAATGTGGTTCGCCACCAGCCCCGAGTCGGACTGTGCGACGAGCGTCGCAAGCGGACGGGCGCGCATCAGATCGTGCAGAACTTCGATGCGAGATTCCTTGAAATACGCCGGTAAGTACACGAATTGTCCTTGAGTGGGTTCTGTCAGATGCAAGACTAATGGTTCCGTCCGGGCGGTGCCAGCACCGCGCGGCCGACGCCCAAGCGGTTCTGAGTCCAAAATCGGTGTTTGTCCGATAGCGCATCGAAGAGCACCGTGAAACGATGGGTGAATGGACCATCGATGGGGCCGGCGCGTGCCAATAGATTGTCCGGTGCGGGTAGCGGCGCATCGGTTTGCCGTGCGGGACGGCCGGCTCATCGACTTGAGCGTCAGCGGCGCGCTCATCGAGGCCGACTTCGATTCGCGGGTTCTGTCCCGAGTTCAAGTCATCCTTCTTCCGCCGGCGTGGCTGAGGCGCGACGCCCCGGTCGTGGAAGCCTATGTGGCGCGCAAGTACAAGAACGTCATCGGCGTCGAATGGTGCGAATTTGCACCCCGCGCGGTCAGAGACCTTTTGCGCGCAACCGTCGGCGGATCTCACGCTCTCTACGAGGGGAGCGGCCGCACCGAATTCGACGTCCGCAATCAGCGCGACGCGTAGCCGGGTTTACAAGATGATGCGCGCCCCCGTTCCACTGCGGCGCAAGCATGGCGTTGCAATGATCGGTCATAATGCGAAGCAAGAATGCTTTAGGGGAAAGAACAGTGCCCATAGTCGAAGAGACGCACACCGGCAGCTGCCTGTGCGGGGGAGTCAGCTACCTGATCCGTGGTCCGCTGCGCGGGGTCATCGCCTGCCATTGCTCGCAGTGCCGCAAGACCAGCGGACACTTCGCGGCCATGACGAGTGCGCCCTCGGCGAATATCGAATTGACGGCCTCCGCTGGGTTGGTCTGGTACAAGTCCTCGGACACGGCCGAGCGAGGGTTCTGCAACCGCTGTGGAGGAAACGTGTTCTGGAAACAGGTCGGCAGGGATGCGATCAGCGTCACCGCGGGATCGCTCGATACCCCCACCTACCTCTCGGTGGAGGAACACATATTTGTCGCGGACAAATCGGACTACTACACTTTGGACGACGACGCTCCCAAGAAGCAGCAGTGGTAAGTATCGAGGTCGGCCATGTGTAGAAGCATCAAGACTCTGTTCAATTTCGAACCGCCGGTCACGGACTCGGAGATTCGCGCCGCCTCGCTGCAATTCGTGCGCAAGGTCAGCGGATTCACCGCGCCGTCGAAGGCCAATGAGCCGGCCTTCCTGCACGCAGTGGACGAAATCGACGCCGCCTGCCACCGCCTGCTCGCGTCGTTGCAGACCCATGCCCCGGCGAAAAGCAGAGAAGAGGAGGCCGCGAAGGCTCGAATGCGCGCCAGGCGATTTACGCCGGTACCACCGTAGGCGACCCGTTGAGACCGGGGTCCATGGAGACCCCGGTACGGCGCCACGCGCGGCGCGGCTGCGTCAGCTGCGGATTCCCCAACAGAAGGGGTCCTTGGGATCGAGGCGCAATAGACTCTCCCCGGTCACGTGCGCCGTGCCGCTCAAGGTCGGCATGATCTCGCCCTTGGCTCGGTCGACCCATCGATAGCGGCCGACGAAGGTGCTGCCGATGAGGCTCTCCTGCACCCACGGATCGCCCTCGGCGAGTTTGCCGTCCGCGGCCAGGCAGGCGAGCTTCGCGCTCGTGCCGGTGCCGCAGGGCGAACGGTCGTAGGCCTTGCCGGGACAGAGAACGAAGTTGCGGCTATGGGCTTGGGCTAAGGACGAGGCAGCAAAGAGCTCCACGTGATCCACGCGCGGATGTCCGTGGGAATTGACCGCGGCGCGGGCACGCAAGCAGAAATCGGTCAGGGATTCGACATGGTCGAGGTCGATGGTCTGCTCGTGTTCGGATATCAGGAAAAACCAATTGCCGCCCCAGGCAACATCGCCGATCACCTGGCCGATTCCAGGAACGCTTACCGCAACCCGATGCGCCGCGCGGTAGCTCGTCACATTGGACACGCTGATGCTGCCGTCCGACTCCAGGCTCGCCTCCACGGCCCCGACCGGTGTATCGATCTTGACGGCTCCCGGAGCTAGGTCGCCCGAATGCGCGAGCGAGGCGATCAGTCCCATCGTGCCATGCCCGCACATCCCGAGATAACCCACGTTGTTGAAGAATATGACGCCGAATTGGCAGTCGGCACGATGCGGCTCGACCAGCAGCGCGCCCACGAGAGGATCCGAACCCCGCGGCTCGTTCACGATGGCGGAACGATAGGCATCGAAGCGCACACGAAATCGCTCCACCCGTTCCGCGAGCGGTCCCAACCCTAAATCCGGGCCGCCCTCGAGCACCAGGCGAGTCGGTTCGCCGCCGGTGTGCGAATCGATGACGCGAATTGAGGGCATGCTCACGGCCGCGAGTCGCGCGCGCGCTCGATCACCGCGGTCACCGCGGCGCGGCGCTCGCCCGAAATCGGCAGCCGCGGCGGGCGCTCCCGCTCCGAGCCTCTGCCCAGGATCTGTTACGCAAGCTTGATGGTTTGTAC
>JBARBX010000210.1:0-7925 GCA_049793535.1 Steroidobacteraceae bacterium
GCCTTGCTCTGTGCGACTCAAGCGGTGAGAAGCCCTGCGGCGTGTGCGCATCGTGCCGCCTGCTGCGCGCGGACAGTCACCCGGATTACCACGTCGTACGTCTCGAGGAAGACGCGCAGCAAATCAAGGTCGATCAGGTGCGCGGCTTGATCGAGTCCCTCGCGCTCAAGAGCTATCGCGGCGGCTTCAAGGTCGGAGTCATCGAAGGGGCCGAGGCGCTCAACGCCAACGGCGCCAATGCCTTCCTGAAGACCCTGGAGGAGCCGACCGCGAACACGATGTTGATCATGATCGCGAGGCCGAGCCATCGATTGCCGGCGACCATCGCCAGCCGCTGCCTGCGATTGACGCTGCGGCCCCCCTCCACGGAAGCTGCCGTCGCGTGGCTCAAGGCCGCCGCCCCTGAAGGCGCGCATTCGTGGGAAGCCGCTTTGGGCTTGGCCGGAGGCGCACCCCTGATGGCCCTGCAGTTGGACTCGTCCGGTTTGGCGGCGCTGGACAAGGATATGCACCAATCCTTGAGGCAGCTCGAAGATGATTCGGTGGATGTCACCCTGATGGCGGACCGCTGGATAAAATCCGATCCCCAACTGCGTCTCGCCTGGCTTGAGAACTGGATCACACAGCGTGTACATGCAGGCCTCGGCACCGCTGTTTCGCGTCAAAGTGCGGAACCGGTCCGCTTGCCTGCGGCTTTACTTAAGCCCAAGATAAGAGCTCTTTTCGAGCTGCTGGATGCCGCACGTGACTTGAGGCGTCTTGCGTCGACCGGCATGAACCAACAACTGGCGCTGGAGGCCTTGCTGCTCGGTAGTCGAACCGCGCTGGCGAAATAGGGTTTCCCGTGGGAATGGCAGGAATTGCGAAGTCCAAGTAACAAACCGGGTTTGCTGACCCTTACGATCAAGGATAAGAGCGCGCTGTACCTCGCCTATATGCCTTTCGTGAAGAACGGCGGGCTGTTCATTCCAACGAACAGCAACTACCGGCTGGGCGATGAAGTATTCATGCTGCTGAATCTGATGGGCGAGGAGGAGAAGCTCCCGGTCGCCGGGCGGGTGATCTGGATGACGCCCAAGGGTGCCCAGGGCAAGCGCACCGCGGGCATAGGCGTGCAGTTCAGCGACCAGGACCGCGGCAACACTCAAAAGAAAATCGAAAACTATCTGGCCGGCGCTCTCGGCGGGGATAAGCCGACTCACACCATGTAGGCGCGGCGACCTTGGCCGCGCCGACTCACGGCTTGGCCGGCGCGCTCGGCTGAACCGGCTCGATGTACACCGACTGTTGCACGGGCGGCGGCGGGGGCGGTGCCCCGAGAATCGACTTGATGAAATACCCCGCCAACGCCAGGGCCACTACCCCGAATACGATGGCCAGAACCCGGTATTCCTCGAGCAGGGTTTTGACCTTGTAGGGCGGTAGCGGTTCGGGATAATCGGGCGGCAGCTCACCGCGAAACAAGCGGGGTGCGGGCTTGAGCTTCTTCACGGAAATTATCGCGCGTGGGAGCGGCCGGCCTCCGTGGCCGCGAGACCGCCCTTCAGCACGTACGCCTCGAACCCCCGCTCGCTCAGGATGTACGCGGCCGCGGAGCTGCGGCGGCCGGTGTCGCAGCAGACGACGTACTGGGTGTTCTTATCCAGCGCGTTCAACTTCAGGCGGATGAAGTACAGCGGAATATTCACCGCACCGTCGATCCGGAAGTTCTGAAATTCACTGGGCAGCCGCACGTCCAGCCACTTGCCGCCGCGAGCGACGATTTCCTTGGCTTTGTCGTGATCCACCCATTGCAGCAGCGGTTCATTGAGCAGGGTCTGAAAATCATGCTTGCCGAGCCGCATCAGGGTGCCGTCGGTGGACATGGTGACCGTCGCGTTGCGTTTCGCTTCGGCGATCAACGCTTCCTCGCCGAAGCTGTCGCCGGGACCCAGCTCGGCGAGCTTGATGCCCTCCTTGTTCAAGGGGGTCTCGCGCGTCACGATGCACTTTCCCGCCACCACGACGTAGAAGTAATCGCCCTCGGTACCCTGCTTGATGACGACATCGCCCGTGCGATAGTTGATGCGCTGCATGCGCATGAAGATCGCCTGAATGTTCGCCGGCGGGATGCGGTGAAACGCCTTGGTCTGAAGCAGCGTGGTCATCCAGTCGCCGGTCACATCGAGCCCGTCGCCGCGCAGCTCCGCCACCTCGTACTGGCCGGTCTGGTCCCAGGTCAGAAGCACATCGAGCAGATCGCTGTCGATCATGATGTACTCGAGATCGATCGCCGCCCGCGCCGTGAATTTTCGGGGCAGGCCCGGCGCGAGCGCCGCGCGCGCCTCGGGAGTGCCGGCACGGATGTTGCCGATGAGCTTGTCCTCGGCCCGCAGCTCGACGCTGCCGCTGACCAGGTAGAAGGTGCGCTTGTCCGTATCGCCCTCTTTGAACAGCACCCGGCCGGCCGCCAGCTCGCGAATCTGAGTCTTGCGGGCGAGCGCGTGCAGGTTTTCGGCCTTCAGGCCGTCGAGCGGCGAGAAGGTCCTTAATATTGCTAGATCGAGAGGTCGTTCATCCATCGAGAATCTGCGTGCCTACGGTTTCAACCCTATGATTTTGGCTGCGAATCCTATCATATGCGGCGATCGATCCGGCCACGTTGGGGTCACACGGAGTGACGGTTAAGCCAATGACTGCCGCCAACCCGGATCCGGGCGAAAGCGCTCGCCATAGCGCTGCTCCAGTTCCGTCAGGCGAGCGGTGACGTTCGAGATGCCGCGCGACCTTGCATATTGCAGCGGGCCGCCCCGAAAAGGCGCGAAGCCGGTCGCAAATACGGCACCTGCGTCCAGCAAGTCCCGATCTTCGACGACTCCCTCCCGCAGGCAGGCAACAGCCTCGTTCAGCATGGGCAACACCAACCGATCCTCCAGATCCGAAGGTACCGGGAATTGCCGCGAATCTGCGCGCACCGGCTTGCCCTCCCGCCAAACATAGAACCCTTCCCCGCTCTTGCGGCCCAATTTCTTCTGCTCCACCAATTTGACCAGTATATCGGGCACACGCCGGTGAAACGCCTCCGCGAGGACGCGGCCCACGTGGAGCGAAACATCCAAGCCGACCACGTCCGTCAATTCGATCGGGCCCATGGGCATGCCGAAGTCCTTCCCGACCCGGTCGATCACCGCGGCGGGGATGCCGCTTTCCAGGGCGAACAAGGCCTCGTTGACATACGGGGTCAGGATGCGGTTCACGACGAACCCGGGCGCGCTCTTACAGGGCAAAGGCAGCTTATCGAGCTTGCGGGTGAATTGCAGCGCGCTTTGCACGGCCTTTCCTTGAGTGCCCGACCCCTGGACGATTTCCACCAGCTGCAATTGCGCCACTGGATTGAAGAAATGGATGCCGACCAGGCGGCTCGGATCACGAAGCTTCTCGCTCAGGGATTCGATCCTGATGCTGGAGGTATTGGTGGCCAGCACGGCGTTCGGCTTGAGCTTCGGTTCGAGTTCGGCGTACAGGGCCCGTTTGGCATCGGCATTCTCGTAAATGGCCTCGATCACCACATCGGCTTGCGCCGCGCCGTCGCCGCTCACATCCATCCTCAAGCGAGCGAGCGCCGCCGCCGCCGCGTGCGGGTCTTTGAGCCGCTTGTCGAAGAAAGCCTTGGCGCGGTCGATCGCCGGTTGAATCAAGTCCGCGGAGCGATCCTGCAAGGTGACCGTCATGCCGCGGAATGCCGACCACGCGGCGATATCGCCGCCCATGACGCCGGCCCCGACCACATGTACGTGACGAAATTCCGCCGCCGACTTGCCGCCCAAGGCCTTCAGGCGATCTTGCAGCAGGAACACCCGCACGAGATTGCGCGAGGTCGGCGTGCACATGAGCTCGGCGATGGATCTCGCCTCGGCCTGGTAACTTTCCGCGCCCGCGGCTCCATGGCGCTGCCACAGATCCAGAATCGCGTAGGGCGCCGGATAGTGCTCGCGCCGCACGCTCCGCCGCAACGTGCCGGCGGTCTGTCGCGCGACGAACGGGCGAACCGCGCCCAAATTCAACAGTTTGTCGACAAAGGGCGCCGTGGCCTTGGGCGGCGCCGCCATCACCCGCGCCTTGGCTCGCTCGCGCAGCGAAGCGGGCGGCACGAGCTCGTCGATCAGGCCCGCCGCCAGCGCGGCCGGGCCCTTGTAGGGCTTGCCCTTGAGCATGAGATCGAGCGCGGGGCGCACGCCGATGAGTTGCACGGCGCGCACCGTGCCGCCGAATCCCGGATGGATGCCGAGCAGCACTTCGGGAAGCCCCAACGCCAGCGAGGCGTCGTCAGCGGCCACGCGATAGCTGCACGCGAGCGCGAGTTCCAAGCCGCCGCCCAGCGCAAAGCCGTGCAGTGCCGCCACGCTGGGGCAGGGCAAATCCGCGAGTTTCTGCAGCACGGCTTGTCCGGCGCGCACCAGTTCATACCCAGCCTCGGGGGAGGCGATCTTCAGGAACTCCTTGATATCCGCCCCGGCGATGAAGCCGGTCGGCTTGGCGGAGCCGATCACGACGCCGGCGGGGCGCCTTGCGGCAACATCCTCGAGTTGCAGGGATAGATCGCGCAGCACGGCGGCCGACAGAACGTTGGCCGAGGCGCCCGGTGTGTCGCATGTCAGCCAAGCGACCCGATCGGCGTCGACCTCCAGGGTCCAGGTCGGGGTGTCCGCCATCACGCCGCCCGCCGCACGGGTCCGTGCACGGTGAAATCGCAGATCAGGGGCAGGTGATCGGAGAACTGCACATCCGGCATCTCGAAGCGGGTCACTTCGATATTGGCGCTGTGCAGGATGAAATCGAGCTCCTTCCTCGGGCTGCGGCTCGGGTAGGAGGGCAAACGATGCAGGTTCGCGCTCGCGAGCCCCGCGGCTTGCGTGAACAGGTACAGCTCGTGGTCGCCCCAGTAGGTATTGAAGTCGCCGGCAACGATGACCGGCTTGGGGGTCTTGCGCACCAGGTCGTAAAGATAGCGTAGCTGGTATTGCCGGTGCCTGAACTTCAGCGACAGATGGACCAGAAAGATCGCCACGTCGTCGAGTTCCAGCTCGATGATCAGGCGCTTGATGCCGGTATCGAAATAGTGAAATCGCTCGCCGCGAACCCGCGGCGCCGCGAGGAAGGCATTGGCTTGCTTGCGCACGATGGGGACCATGTGGTTCACCGAGGACACCCCGTACTTGCACTCGAACGTGGAGTAGTGGCCCAGCGAGCGCCCGATGAAGTCGGCCTGGTTGACCATTCCGGTGCGGATGGAGCCGGTGTCGACCTCGATCAGCCCGACCACGTCCGGATCCTGCTGCTTGATGAAGTCGGTGATCCGCGACAGCACCTGCCGGCTGGAGCGAAGGTAGCCGGCGCCCGGCACGGGAAGATGGAAGGCGGGGCCGGTTCCGGTGGCGTAGCGTATATTGTAAATCAGCAATCGCACCCGGGGCATTGTATCGGCGCCCAACGCTTCGCGCATGACCATCGTCAGGCTACACTAGATAGATGTCGACCCGCGTAAATCCCATTCGCCTGTTCGTCACTCACGCGTGGGAAGAAAACGACGACTATGCCCGCGTTTTCGAGTATCTCGAGGCGTCGGGAACTTTTTACTACCTCAACTCCAGCCAGCCGCAGGCGAAGCGGCCGATCGACAAGGAGTCGCAGCGCGAAGATTTGCGGCGCCAGATTGCACCCTGCGAGGTCATCGTCGTGCTGCCGGCGGTATACCGGATCGCCCCGGAGCTGGTCCTGTTTCAAATGAATTTCGCCAAGGCGGCCGACAAGCCCATCGTCAGCATGGAGAATTTCGGTTCGACCGAACCGTTGGCAAAGGCCATCAAGGATCTCGCCGACGAAGTCAGTGCGTGGAACGAGCGCAGTTTGATCGACGCCCTGCGGCGTCAGGCGCGGCATCAGGAGACGACGCGCTGGGATACCATCGAGTTCAAGCTCGACTGAATCCAGGGCTAGTTGTTGGCGATCAGCGCGGCCGCTTCATACGCGGGAGAATCCACGCTGTGCAATTGCACCACCGCGCTCGGCCGGCTCGAGAGGACTTGCTCCCTGCACATCAGGCCGAAAATCTCGACGATCAACGCGGCGCATTCGTCGGCTTCCTGGTTCGACATTTTGCGCACCGATGCGGCCACCGCATCTTCGCCAGGCAAGGGCTGCACGCCGCGCAAACAACGCATGACTTGACCGAAGGTTTCGCGCACGTCCCCCGACAATTGATCCTCTTGAAGAGATGCGAGGTGACGACGGTAAGCGCAAATCAAGCGTTGCTTGATCGGGCTGGAGCGGACGAGCTCAAGTGTGGCGAAATGGAAACATTCCCAAGCACTGATCATGGACGCCTCATTACATAACAAAGACCGAACCTTAAAGTGAATTCGAGGATGCGACCGCCGGTGAGGTCTTTTTAAATCAATACGCTGCAATCGGAATATACAAGACAATCCAAGAAACGCAACGCGGATTTTGTCAACTCTTTGAAGGAGTCGACTAATTGGCTGCAAGCGCTGGGCGAGGACGGCTGAAGATCGATTATCTAGAAAAGCAGTAATGAATATATCGTAAGTGATGGAATTGTATATTAATGAGCGCCTCCAGCGAGTCCTGCGGATGGATTTGCGCTCCCGGGCCGTGCCAACCAGATCACACCGATCACGGCGACACAGTCGGGTCGGTCAGGGCGGCGGACTCCATGGCATGCGCCGAGTGGTCGGCGCCTATCATCATGTAGACCGCGGGAACCACGAACAAGGTGAACAGCGTGCCGATCGACAATCCCGCAAAGATCACCAGCCCCATGTCATGGCGGCCGGCGGCGCCGGCGCCCGAGGCCATTACCAGCGGCACGACGCCCAGGACCATGGCGGCGGTCGTCATGAGAATCGGCCGCAGGCGCACCGAGGCCGCCTCTTCGATGGCCTCGCGCTTGGTGTGTCCCGCCCGCTGTAGCTGGTTGGCGAACTGGACGATCAGGATGCCGTGCTTGCTGATCAGCCCAAGAAGGGTCACGAGTCCCACCTGGGTGTAAATGTTGAGCGAGGCAAACCCCATGGTCATGAACATCACCGCGCCCAGCAGCGCCAACGGGACGGACACCAGAATCACGATGGGATCGCGGAAGCTTTCGAACTGTGCGGCGAGCGCCAGAAACACGATGATGATGGCAAAGCCCAAGGTCACGAAGAAGCCTCCGGACTCCTGCACGAACTGGCGCGACTGTCCCGAATAATCCACGGTATATCCGCTGGGCGCGACTTGGGCGGTCGTGTCCTTGAGGAACTTGAGGATATCTCCCTGGGCCATGCCGCTGACGCCCGCGATCGTCACTGAATTCAGCTGTTGAAAGCGATTGATCGACTCGGGGACGACCGAATACTTGATGTGCGCCACAGTGCTCGCAGGCAGCGTGGCGCCCGAGGGCGTGCGGATGTAGTAGTCCAGTACCTGTTCGGGATTCAGCCGGTCCACTTGCAGGACTTGCGGAATCACCTTGTAGGAGCGCCCCGCGATCGAGAAGTAGTTGACATAGCCTCCGCCCAAGGCGGCGCTCAGTGCGCTGCCCACGTCGGATTGGCTCAGGCCCAACGCGGCAACCTTGTCCCGGTCCACCTCGATGGTCGCCTGCGGCTTGTCGATCTTCAGGTCGACGTCCGCGAAATAAAAGGCGTGTGCCGCGAGGGCCTTGGCGACCACTGCCTGGGCGACCTCGTTCAGATTCTGGAACGGCTCGGTGGTCGTGATCACGAACTGCACCGGGTAGCCGCTCGAGCCCGGCAGCGGCGGGAACTGGAACGCGAATACCTGCGCGCCGGCGATCTTGGCCCACTTTTGCTGCAGGTCGAGCTGCAGTTGGTGCGCGCTGCGGTTGCGCTCATCCCACGGCTTGAACAGCGCGCCGCCGATGC
>JBARBX010000211.1:0-8043 GCA_049793535.1 Steroidobacteraceae bacterium
CGCCTCGAGCTTCCGGATGAATCTGCGGGACGTCCATCGACCACCAGGGCAGTTCAGGCCGCTAGAAGTGATGCCCCCGCTCGGCACAGTATTCCAACCATTTATTTAACATCATGTTTCGCGTCCAGCGCTGATCCAGTTCACGCTTGAGTCCAGCCTGCAGCTTGGCGAGTTGCGGATGGCGCTGGAATCCGCGAAAGCTGCGCACCTCGGCCAATCGGGCATCGTGATACACGCACACCTCCAAATCCGGGTCGCGCACCGGCGCAGCGTCGAGATCGAACTCATATGTGAGGCGAAACACACTCGTATAGCGGGAAAGCTCCTGCGGGATGAGATGGAGATCACAGTCCGAGGCCACGTGCGATACGCGGCGCGCGGTCACCGTGCGAAGATCTTTGGCCAGCCAGCCCAGGCGCACGAAATTGCTCTCGTACAGCGTCATCAGACTGACGAAGCTGCCCGGCCGCGCTCGCCAAGTTGTCGCACACCATTGATCCGCTAACATGCATCGAACTATACCACGCACATCCTGAATGTCAGGGGCGCAAGCGCCGTTCGATCCCGGTGCGGTCGAGAATTCTGCTGGAAATTTCCTCGATGGAAACTTCCGTGGCGTCGAGCATAGGAATACCGTGCCGCTCGAGCAGCGACTCCGCCGCTCTGACTTCGAACGCCACTTGCGCCGCCGATGAGTACCGGCTGTCGGGCCGGCGTTCATTGCGGATTTGCTGCAATCGATCCGGCTTGATCGTCAGGCCGAACAATTTCCTCGCGTACGGTTCGAGCGCGCGCGGCAGCTTCCGCGACTCCAGGTCATCCTCGGTCAGCGGATAGTTAGCGGCGAATATACCGTATTGCATCGCCAGGTAAAGGCATGTCGGCGTCTTCCCCGAGCGCGATACTCCGACGAGGATCAGGTCCGCGCGTTCGTAGTCGCGCACCACCGAGCCATCGTCGTTGGCCAGGGCAAAATTCGTGGCGTCGATGCGCGTCGCGTAGGCATGAGTGTCCGCCATGCGATGTGTCCGACTCGCGATGTGGGTGGATTGCGTCTTGAGTTCGTTTTCCAATGGTGCTAGGAAGGGATCGAAGAAGTCGAGAAAGAATCCGCTGCTGCCGCGAACCACGTTGCGGACCTCCTCCTGCACGAGCGTGCTGAATATGATGGGCCGCATGCCTTCCTGGGCGCCGACCAAGTCGATCTTGCGAACCGCTTCGATCGCCTTGTCAACGGTGGCGATAAATGGCACAGTCACTTGACGAAATTCGATGCCGTCGAACTGCGTCATGAGGCTGTGACCCATTGTTTCTGCGGTAATACCCGTTTGGTCGGAAACAAAAAACACGGTTCGTTTAATCACGGTAGCCTCAGGTGCCGACGTTGTCGCCGGCAGTGTTTCACTTAACCCACCGCCCCACAAGCAGCGCAACTATGAAGCCCTACATCATTCCGTTCGAGCAGCTGAAAAATAAAGATGTCGAGCTCGTCGGCGGCAAGAACGCTTCGATCGGCGAGATGATTTCGGCGCTCACGGCTCTCGGTGTCGCGGTGCCCGGAGGATTCGCGACGACGTCGCACGCGTATCGCGATTTTCTCGCCCAAGACGGGCTGGACGAGCGCATTCGCACCGCATTGGCCGCTCTCGACGTCGACGACGTGGAGCGGCTCGCGGTGGTCGGCGCGCAGATCCGCGGCTGGATGCTCGCGACGCGCTTTCCCGAGCGGCTGCAACGGGAAATTCTCGCGTCCTGGCGCGCCATGGGCGATGCTCTGGGCGATGCGCGCGAGTTTGCGGTCGCGGTCCGTTCCTCCGCCACGGCCGAAGATTTGCCGGAGGCGTCCTTCGCCGGACAGCAGGAGACGTTCCTGAACGTGCGCGGCGAGGAGCAGTTGCTGACCTGCGTGCACGAGGTGTATGCCTCGTTGTTCAACGATCGCGCCATATCCTACCGCGTGCACAACAAATTCGACCACGCCGCAGTCGCCCTGTCGGTGGGCGTGCAGCACATGGTGCGCAGCGACCTCGGCAGCGCCGGGGTCATGTTCACTCTGGACACCGACTCCGGATTTCGCGACGTGGTGTTCATCACGGCGTCCTACGGTTTGGGCGAGACGGTCGTGCAGGGCGCGGTCAATCCGGACGAGTTCTACGTGTACAAGCCCGCGCTGCGTGCCGGCAACCGCGCCGTGCTGCGCAAGAATCTCGGCGGCAAGGCGCTCAAGATGATCTACGCCGACGCGGGTTCAAAGGAGCGCGTGCGCACGGTCGACGTGCCGGCGCCCGACCGGAATCGCTTTTCGCTCGACGAGCCGGATATCCTCGATCTGGCGAAGCAGGCGCTGATCATCGAGAAGCACTACGGTGCGCCGATGGATATCGAGTGGGGCAAGGACGGCTCCACCGGCAAAATCTACATCCTCCAGGCGCGACCGGAAACCGTGCAGAGCCGGGCCGGCCGCACGATATTGCGATTCACCCTCAAGGCACGCTCGAAGGTGGCCGCGAGCGGGCGCAGCATCGGCCAGCGAATCGGCGCGGGGCATGCCCGCATCATCCGGGACGTGAAGGAAATGTCGCGAGTCCGCGCCGGCGACGTTCTGGTGGCCGACATGACGGATCCGGACTGGGAACCCGTCATGAAGCGCGCCTCCGCCATTGTCACCAATCGCGGCGGCCGCACCTGCCATGCGGCCATCATCGCGCGCGAGCTCGGCATTCCGGCAGTGGTCGGCTGCGGTAACGCAACCACAGCGGTCAAGGAGGGCCAGGCGGTCACGGTATCGTGCGCGGAAGGCGACACCGGGTATGTGTACGACGGCATGCTCGAATTCGACCAGCGCACCATTGAGATGGATGCCATGCCGGAGATCCCGGTCAAGATCACGATGAACGTCGGCAATCCGGATCGCGCTTTCGATTTCGCGGGCATCCCGCACAAAGGGGTCGGGCTCGCGCGTCTCGAATTCATCATCAATCGCATGATCGGCGTGCATCCGCGGGCGTTGCTGGAGTTCGACAAGCTGGGCCCGGAGCTCAAGGACGCCATCACCAAGCAGATCGCCGGCTACGACGGCCCCGTGAATTTCTACATCGACAAGCTCGCCGAGGGCATCGCGCAGATCGCCGCGGCCTTTGCGCCCGAGCCGGTGATCGTGCGCCTGTCGGATTTCAAATCGAACGAATACGCGAACCTGATCGGCGGCAAGGCCTACGAGCCTCACGAGGAAAATCCCATGCTCGGATTTCGCGGCGCGTCGCGCTATATCGACAAGGTATTCAGGCCCTGCTTCGAGCTGGAATGCCGTGCCCTGAAGCGCGTGCGCGACGAGATGGGATTGACCAATGTGCAGGTGATGGTGCCGTTCGTGCGCACCTTGGGCGAGGCGAAGGCCGTCACCCAGCTGCTCGCCGACAACGGTTTGAAGCGCGGCGACAACGGCCTGAAGCACATCATGATGTGCGAGCTGCCGACCAACGCGCTCTTGGCCGATCGATACCTCGAATACTTCGACGGCATGTCGATCGGGTCCAACGACATGACGCAGCTTGCACTCGGCCTGGATCGCGATTCCAGCGTGGTCGCAAAGTCGTTCGACGAACGGGACGACGCGGTCAAGGCGCTGATGTCCATGGCGATCAAAGCCTGCAAGCGCCAGAACAAGTATGTCGGGATCTGCGGGCAAGGCCCGTCGGATCATCCGGAACTTGCGCGCTGGCTGGTCGAGCAAGGCATCGACAGCCTGTCTCTGAATCCCGACACGGTGGTTGAAACCTGGATGTTCCTCGCCGGCGATGCCCGCTAGGCGCCGCGCGCCGAATCTACGCGAAGCGTTTAATGAAATTCTCGCGGTAGTACTGCAGTTCGCGGATCGACTCGCGCACGTCATCCATGGCGAGGTGGCTCGAGGCCTTGCGGAACCCCTCCGCCACCTGCGGGGCCCAACGCTGCGCGAGCTCCTTGAGGGTGCTCACGTCGAGATTGCGATAGTGGAAGAATCGCTCGAGCGCGGGCATATGCCGCGCCAGAAACCGCCGGTCCTGGCAGATACTGTTGCCGCACATCGGCGATCTGCCCGGGTCCACCCAGGGCTCTAGGAATCTCAATGTTTCGCGTTCGGCGGCCGCGGCATCGATGGCGCTGGCCAGCACGCGCGCCGCGAGACCGGAGCGGCCGTGCTGATTGCGGTTCCAATCGTCCATCGCATCCAGCACGGCCTGGGTCTGGTGCAAGGCGAATACCGGCCCTTCGGCAAGCACATTGAGATGTTTGTCGGTTACGATCGTCGCGATCTCTATGATGAGATCGGATTCCGGCTTGAGGCCGGTCATTTCCAAGTCGATCCAAATGAGATTTTCGGAGGATTTCATGGGTTACAGACGACTAAAAGCGGCATGGTAGCAGAGCACGCGGATCGGCAAGACCCCATCGACGGCGTGGGCACCGTGCTCGCCAGCTACGGCCGGGGCGTGCTGGTGCAGGCCGACGGCAGGACGCTGCATTGCGCGCTGTCGGGACGCAAGCAGCGGGTGGTGTGCGGCGATCGAGTCGCCTGGAGCCACCCACCCTCCGCCGATGGTCCGCGAATTCTGTCCGTCGAACCACGGCGCAATCTCATCGAACGCATCGACGCGCGCGGCCGCGCTGAGCCCGTCGCCTCGAACGTCGACCGTTTGGCCGTCGTCGCGGCCTTGGAACCCACGCCGGATTGGTTCCTGGTCGACCGTTACTGGGCGGGAGCCGTGCTGAAGGAATTGGACGCGGTCCTCATCGTCAACAAGCTCGATCTCGGAACCCAGGCCATCCAACCCGAGCTCGAAACCTATCGCAACCTGGCGTTGAATTGCATCGAGGTCTCGTCTCGATCGGGAGAGGGCATGGCCGACCTCAAGAGCACCCTGGCGGGCGGCATTACTCTGCTCGTTGGGCAATCCGGCGTCGGCAAATCCTCCCTGGTCAACGCGCTGGCACCCGAGGCGGCGGCGGAAACGGCCGAGCTGACCCGCGACGTGGAGGGACGGCACACCACCACCACGGCGCGCCGCTACGCAATCGATGCCAATACGGCAATCGTCGATGCGCCGGGCGTTCGAGATTTCGCGCCGCCGGCCAGCCTGGTGCGGGCCGCCGAGCGCGGATTCGTCGAGGTCCTTGGGCGTAGCGTCAATTGCCGGTTCAAGGATTGCCGGCACATGGAAGAACCGGGCTGCGCCGTGCGCAGCGCCGTGTTGCTGCAGCAGATCGCCCCGCGGCGCTACGAAAGCTATCGGCGCCTGTTCCGCCTGTACGAGAAGCTGGCCCCCTAAGAGACGCTGGTGCGCCCGGCCAGCGCGTGCGCCAATGTGCCGCCGTCGACGTATTCCAGCTCCCCGCCGACCGGCACGCCATGGGCGATCCGCGACGCCTTCAGCCCCAGGCGCAACGTGAGTTCGCCCAGGTAGTGCGCGGTCGCCTCTCCCTCCGCCGTGGGATTGGTGGCGAGAATCACCTCGCGCACCTCGCCGTCGCCCAGCAGGCGCTCGAAGTCATCCAGGCCGAGCTCGGCCGGCCCCACGCCGTCAAGCGGCGACAAATGTCCCATGAGCACGAAGTAGCGGCCGCGAAATCCGCCGGATTGCTCGATGGCGACCACGTCGGCGGGCGATTCGACCACGCAGAGCTGCGCCAAGTCCCGCTGTGTCGACGCGCAGATCGTGCAGAATTCGCTCTCGGTCAGCATTCGGCAGCGTTTGCAATGGCCGACGCTGTCGAGCGCCTCGGCCAGCGCTTGGGCGAGGGCCTTGCCGCCGTCACGGTCTCTCTCCAATAGGTAGAACGCCATGCGCTGCGCCGATTTCGGGCCGACGCCGGGCAGGCAGCGCAGCGAGTCGATCAAGCGTGCCAGGGTGGGGGTATATTTCAAAACGGCAGCTTCATGCCCGGCGGAAGATTGAGCCCGGACATGAGCCCCGAGTACTTCTCCTGGCTGCGTGCCGCGATCTTACGTACCGCATCGTTGATGGCCGCTACCAGCAGATCCTCGAGCATGTCTTTGTCTTCGCCGAGCAGTTTCGGTTCGATGAACACCTTCTTCGCTTCGTGATGTCCGTTCAGGGTCACCCTGACCATGCCCGCGCCGGACTCGCCGGTGATCTCGAGCGCGGCGAGCTCGGCCTGCGCCTTCTTCATGGTCTCCTGCATCTGCTGCGCCTGACGCATCAGATTTCCCAACCCACCCTTCATCATGCCCCACCCTCCACTGCTAATTCGCGGGTTTTACCGAGGCCGCGTCCACTTCCGCGCCGAATCGTTCGCGCAGACCCTTGACGGTGGAATCCGCCTCGAACGCGGCCGCGGCGCGACCGATTCTCTCCTGTTCATCGAGCGCGCGCTGCCGCGCGGGCGTCGCGAGAGCGGATTGCACGGCTTCGTAGGTAACACGAATGTCCCGGCCGAGATACTTCGAAAGCCCCTGCGCAAGCTTCTCCTCGATGGGACGCGTGCGCCGGTCCGCCGCCGCCTCATCGAGTTGCAACAGCAGCCCATCGCGCTCGAATCTCGCCGGCACGCAATTCAGCGCGAACTGGCGGACCATGCCGGTCAGACCGGCCGCCTCCACCACCGCCGGCCAGTTGCCGGCGTCGACGCTGGTCAATCTGACGCTCGGCGAATTCCCCGGCGCGGCGCCGGGAGTGGGAGCGGCGGCGCGCGGCTGCGGTTCGCCGGCCGGGATGCCGGAATCCGGACGAAACGCCAGCATGCGCAGCAGTGTCATCTCGAATCCGGCGCGGGGTTCGGGCGCGACGCCCAAATCGCGGCGGCCTCCCAAGGCGATTTGATAGAAGAGCTGAACATCCTCGGGCGAGATGGCCTGCGCCAGGCGAGCCAGTGCATCGGCATCGAACTCCTCATCCTGGAGCGCGGCTTCCGGCACGATTTGCACGATGGCCACGCGCTGTAGGAATGCCGCCAGCTCCACCAATGCCCGATCATAGTCGGGCGCATTGAGATCGAGCTCTTTGACCTCGGCCAGAAGCGCGGGGCCGTCGGCGCGCGCCAGCGCATCGATCAAACGGCCGACGTGGCCGCGATCGATGGTGCCGAGCATCGCACGGGTATTGTCCTCGTTCAGGGTGCCGCCGCCGAATGCGATCAGCTGATCCAGCAAGCTCAAGGCGTCGCGCATGCTGCCGTCGGCCGCGCGCGCCAGCAGCGCCGCCGCCGCCGGTTCAATCTGCAGGTTCTCCGCCTCGGCAATGAATTTCAGCCGATCGCCGATCAGGGAGGCCGGCAGGCGTTTGAGGCTGAACTGCAGGCAGCGCGAGAGCACCGTGACCGGCAATTTCTGCGGGTCGGTGGTCGCCAGCAGGAACTTGACGTGCGGCGGAGGTTCCTCGAGCGTCTTGAGCAGCGCATTGAAGGAATGATTCGACAGCATGTGCACTTCGTCGATCAGGTACACCTTGTAGCGGCCGCGGGTCGGGGCGTATTGCACGTTGTCGAGCAAATCGCGGGTATCGTCGACCTTGGTGCGCGAAGCGGCATCGACTTCGATGAGATCGACGAAGCGGCCCTCGTCGATTTCCCGGCACGCCGCACAAACTCCGCAGGGGTTCGAACTCACGCCCGCCGTTTCGCAGTTCAGCGACTTGGCGAGGATGCGCGCAATCGTCGTCTTGCCCACCCCGCGGGTGCCGGTGAACAGGAAGGCGTGGTGTACCTTGCCGCTGTCAAGCGCATTGGCGAGCGCCCGCAGCACGTGCTCCTGCCCCACCATCTCGGCAAAGCGTTTGGGGCGCCATTTACGCGCCAATACGATGTAGCTCATTCTTTGAAGTTTAGCCGCGCAAGGCCGGGGTCGCGCGGCTTTTAGGTGGCGGCCCGTGCCAGCAGGACTCCGGCGCCCGACTATGAGCCGCTACCGCTGCTCCCTTCCGGGCCTGACGGGGTTCGTGGCCAGTCGTCGCGAAGATGCAAACGCGAGCCGCCATAGACTCACTTTACCGTAAATTGGCGGAGAGGGTGGGATTGCTCGGCGCTGCGCGCCTCGTCCTCCGCTTC
>JBARBX010000212.1:0-4264 GCA_049793535.1 Steroidobacteraceae bacterium
TCACAACATCGACTCGGGTGGCGCGGCTGACGAACAGACGCCGCCCCGACGGGTCGAGGGTGAGGTAGTCCCAGCCGCCGGCGCCGCCCACGTTCCAGTGCTGCTCCACCGACCAGTCGCCGGCACCCGGCGCCGCCATGGTGGCGCCGGGCGCCAGCCCCGCCAGCAGCGCCAGTCCGATCACGGGGAGAAAATCGTTCTTGAGCACGCGCATCGGCATCTCCTTGTTCGCCAGCCGGCAATTATTCACCTTTTTCCGGCAGCCGAAGCTTACAAGTTTGTATATGAACTTTGCATTGCAGAGCCCCCGGACATGGGCTAAAAAGCGCAATCGCCCGGGCGGTAAGGCATCGAGAAATTGAGGGAGGGGTTCATGGGCCGCATATTGACTCTGGTTCGGCGCGCAGCCGACGCCAGCTCGACGGAACCGCTTGCCCGCAAGTCGAAACGCGAAGTGGTCGAACAGCTCCAGCTGTGGGCAGCGCTCGAGTCGATGGCGGTCCGATTGGCGGCATCGAGCGCGAGCGATGCGGCGATCGCCGGACTGCGGCACATTCTTGACGAACTGTGGGATTCACCGCCATCCGATAGTCTGGACGAGTACGCGGCCATCGACACCCGGTTTCACTCGACGCTCATCGCGTTGAGCGGTTCGAAGTCGATCGAGGAGTCGACGCGATGGCTGCTGGCGCTTCGCCGCGCGATCAGCCGGGCGACGGCAACGCACCGCGACCAGGCGGTTCGCGCGCGCGTCCAATATCTGAAGCTCATTGAGGCGCTCGAGAATCGCGACGCCGAGATGGCTGAGCGGCTGAGCCGGGAGCACACCCTCGGCCTTGCCGGACATGTCGAACGCCATTGGAGCTTCCTGCGCCAGCGCATCGGTTGAGCCGCGCCGCACCACCGTCCTCAAGGCGTCAGGCCCCGATACTTCATCATGGCATCGATGCCCGGCGGCTTGCCTCGCCAGGCCTCATACATCTTCGCAAGATCCTGCGTATTGCCGCGCGACAGTATCATGCGGCGGAAGCGCTGGCCGTTCGCGCGCGTGAGCCCGCCGTGATCGTCGAACCATTGGTAGGCGTCATCGTCCAGCATCTGCGTCCAGAGATAGGCGTAGTAGCCGGCCGAATAGCCGCTGTCCCAGATATGACTGAAGTAGCTGGAGCGATATCGAGGCGGCACCTGCGGGATGTCGAGATGAGTGGCCGCAAGCGCCCGTTTTTCGAACTCGTCCGCATCCTGCAAGGGGGCATTCGCCGGCAGGATATGCCATTGCATGTCGAGCTCCGCCGCGGCCAATGCTTCGGTCAGCTTGTAGCCTTCGTTGAAATTCTTCGCCTTTTTGATCTTCTCCACCAGCGCCTCCGGCATGGATGCGCCCGTCTTGTAGTGCCGTGCGTAGTGTTCGAAGACCTCGGGATAGAGGGCCCAATGTTCGTTGAACTGCGAGGGGAACTCGACGAAGTCCCGGGCGGGAGTGGTTCCGGACAGCGTCGGATACCGGGTGTTCGCGAACATTCCATGCAGCGCATGCCCGAACTCGTGAAACATGGTCGTCACGTCGGTGAAGCTGATGAGCGCCGGCTCGCCGGGCGCAGGCTTCGGCAGATTGGCGACGTTGTAGACGACGGCGAGATCAACCATCAATCTCGAGGGTCGGACGAAGAACGACATCCAGGCGCCGCCATTCTTGTTGTCCCGTTTGAAGTAATCGCAATAGAACAGGGCGAGGGGCCTGCCGTCGACGTCGGTGACTTCGAAGACGCGCACGTCGGGATGGTAGACCGGGATATCCTTGCGTTCCTTGAAACGTATTCCATACAGCCGATTGGCGGCATAGAAGACGCCGTTCTCGAGGACATTGTTGAGTTCGAAATAGGGCTTGACCTGCGCCTCATCGAGGTCGAATTTCGCCTTGCGCACCTGATCCGCGTAGAAGTCCCAGTCCCAGGGCTGCAGGGCGAACCCGGCTTTCTGCGCATCGATCACCGACTGAATGTCGGCCGCTTCGCTGGCCGCTTTCGCCTTGGCAATCGGCACCAAAGCGTTCATGAATTGCAGGGCCGCGGCGGGCGTCTTCGCCATCTGATCTTCAAGCTTCCACGCCGCATGATTCGCAAAGCCGAGCAGCTTCGCCCGCTGCGCGCGAAGCTGCGCCAGGCGCTCGATGTCGGCCCGCGTATCGTTCGCATCGCCGCGTTCGCTGCGGTTCCATGAATTGTGAAAGATCGCAGCGCGGGTCGCGCGCACGCTGAGCGAAGCGAGCGGCGGCTGTTGGGTGGTGTTCTGCAAGGGGATCAGGAAGCCGCCGCTGCCCCGCTTCTGCCCCGCGAGCGCGGCGGCGGACAGCTGCGAGTCGCTCAATCCCGCAAGCGCCTCTCTGGAGGTGGCCGCATAGGCCGCATTCTTGGTCGCCTCCAGCAGCTTTGCGGAAAAATCGTTCGAGAGCGTCGATGCTTCCTCGTTCAGTTTCTTGAGCTCCGACTTGTCCGGATCCGAGAGATTGGCGCCTGAGTGAACGAATTCGTCATAGACGATTTCCACCAGCCGCAGCGATTCGGCATCGAGCTTCAGCGTCGCGCGCTGCCGGTAGATGGCCGCTACTCTGTCGAAGAGCTTCTTGTTGAGATGGATGGCATCCTCGTGCGCCGCGATTTTCGGCGCGAGCGCGGTCTTCGCACCCTGCAGAGCGGGGTTCGTGCTCGCTTGGCTGACGGCGTTGAACGCGGCCGTCGCACGCTGCAAGAGACGGCCGCTTCTCTCGAAGGGGACCAGAGTGTTTTCGAACGTGGGCGGCGCGGCCTCGTCGGCGATGCGCTCGATCTCGGCGAGTTGCTGCGCCATCCCGGCTTCGATCGCCGGTTGGTAGTCCTCGTCCTTGATTCGATCGAAGGGCGGGGCGTGAAACGGCAGCGTGCTCGGCGCGTAAAAAGGATTCGCCGCACCAAAACTTGACTCGGCGGCGCCGGCTCGGCCGCCGCAGATGAGCGAAGCCGAGGCGGCCACCGCCGCGGCAGCCATCGAGGTGGTGGTGGGTCTCATAGGCCCCCCGCCGGCATGCCGTCGCGCCTGAGGACGACGGGGTGCGAGGTGGAGAGTCCGCCGTCAACGGCGATGGCCTGCCCATTGACATAGGAGGCGGCGTCGGACGCCAGAAACAGCGCCATCTGTGCGATCTCGGCGGGATCTCCGGCCCGGCGCAAGGGATTGAGCTGCCCGATTTTGCGCTCGCTGCCGCGGGCCCGCGCCGCATCGAAGATCGGGCGGGTCATTCCGGTCTCGATCAGGCCGGGACAGATGGCGTTGACACGAACACCCGTGCCGCTTAGCTGGTTTGCCGCCGTCTGTACCAGACTGATGACCCCCGCCTTGCTGGCGCTATAGGGCATGCCGCCGGCGCCGGATCGCAATCCCGCCACCGACGCCGTGCAGACGATCGAGCCGCGCCGCCGCGGAACCATTGCGAGGGCGGCATACTTGACCGCCAGAAATGCGCCGATCAAGTTCACATTCAGAACCTCCTTCCAACGCTCAACCGTCTCCTCGAAGAATGGCACCAGTCCGCCGCTGATGCCGGCGTTGGCATAGCATACATCCAGGCCTCCATACTCCTCGAGCGCGAAGGAGACGGCGCCCGCCACCTGGTCTTCGTCGGAGGAATCCGCGATCCGTGCCGTGGCGTGTCCGCCGGCCGCTCGAATGGCCGCGACGGTAGCCTCGACTTCCGCCGCGCGATCCAGCGCGATGACCGCGGCGCCCTCGGCGGCGAACAAGAGTGCGCTGGCGCGCCCGATGCCGCTGGCGGCACCGGTGACGAGCGCGATTTTGCCTTGCAAAGTGTTCATTTTTTTCCTATGTCAACGCGATGGGGTTGATCGGGCTGCCCAGACCGCGATCGATGCGCAGCGGTGCGACCACGAGCATGAACTCGTAGACCTGGTCCCGCGCCAGATCGTCGAGGTACAACAGTTCGAGCAGGTAGCCGCCTGGATCAACTTGCTCGCCTGCAGACGTTTGTCTGCCGTGACATAGTTGAGCGTGCCGCGCTGATCGTCCGCTCCCCATCGAATCCAATTGCGCGGCTGATTGTCCATGTCGATCCGGTCCCTCAAATTGCCGGGTAGTATTACCCTCGCATCCCAGCATGGCAATATAATGGGTGCGTTCCGGAGGAACCCAACACTCTTTCACGCCTAGAATTCACGGCGCTGTCAATCGCCGCCGGCGTTGCCGCGGCGACCGGTGCGTCCGACGCGAAGGG
>JBARBX010000213.1:0-3149 GCA_049793535.1 Steroidobacteraceae bacterium
CCACCCCCAACGCCAACGCCCCGAAGGGCGCGATCGAATCCGATACTCTGCATTACCAGATCTACACCAACGACAACGCGCGCGACGCAGGCCCCTACCGCGATCTGATCATCGCCAACCGCAACGGCGCGACGGTACGGCTGGGCGACGTGGCCACCGTCCTGGACATGCAGGACGGCGCCACCGAGAACATACGCACCTATGGCCTGTACAACGGCAGGCCCGCCGTGTTCGTCCAGGTGTACCAGCAGCCGGGGGCGAACATCATCCAAATGATCGACGCCGTCAAAGCCGAGCTGCCAATCCTGAAGAATTCCATCGACCCGAAAATCGACCTGATAGTCACCTTCGACCGCTCCATCACCATTCGCGCCTCCCTTCGGCAGGTCGAACAGACCCTGATGCTGGCGGTGGCCTTCGTCATCCTCGTGGTCTACATCTTCCTGAACAGCTACCGCGCGGCCCTCGTTCCCGCGCTGGTCGTGCCGGTGTCGCTGATCGGCACCTTCGGCGCCATGTACCTATTGGACTATACGCTGGACAATTTCTCACTGATGGCGCTCACCATCGCCACCGGCTTCGTGGTGGATGACGCCATCGTCGTGATGGAAAACAGCACGCGGCACATCGAAGCGGGCATGTCTCGCTTAAGCGCCGCGCTGCTGGGCGCGCGCGAAGTCGGATTCACCGTCGTCTCCATGAGCCTGTCGCTGGTGGCGGTGTTCATTCCCTTCATGTTCGCCGGCGGCATCGTCGGAAAGATATTCCGGGAATTCACCGTCACCTTGTCGGTGTCCATCCTCATCTCGCTGGTGGTATCGCTGACCACGACGCCGATGATGTGTTCGCTGCTGCTGCGTCGTGGCCAGCAAGGCGAATCGGCGCGGTTCATGCAGGCATTCGAGCGCGGCTTCGTGCGGCTGCGACGCGGCTATGAACACTCGCTCGAGTGGGCGTTGCACCACCACCGCATCATGCTGCTGCTGCTGTTCGCAACCGTCGGGCTCAACATCTACATGTATATCGTGATTCCCAAGGGTTTCTTTCCGCAGCAGGATACCGGCCAATTGCAGGGGGGAATTCGCGGCGACGCCTCCACTTCCTTCCAGCTAATGAAGCGCAAGCTGCAGGAGGTCGCGGCCATCATTCAGGCGGATCCGGCGGTGAAGACCGTCACCGGGTCCGTGGGGGGCGGCGGCTTTGGGCCCTCCGGCAGCAGCGCGAGTGCCAACGTCACCGTCGCACTCAAGCCTCTGCGCGAAGGGCGCGCTTCGGCGGACCGCATCATCGCTCGACTCCGGCCCAAGCTGAACGCGGTCACGGGGGTTGCTACTTATCTGCAGGCCGTGCAGGACATTCGCGGCGGAGGCCGGTCGGCCAACTCCCAATATCAATGGACATTGCTCGGCGATGACCTGACCGAGCTGCAATCCTGGTCGCAGAAGCTTCGGACCGCGCTGCAGAACGTGCCGGAGATCACCGACGTCGATACCGATCTGCAGCCCGGCGGCCTGGAAGCCGACCTGATCGTGGACCGCGACAGCGCATCGCGCCTGGGGCTCACCGAAATTCAGATCGACAATGCGCTCGGAGACGCGTTTGCCCAGGCTCAAGTGTCGAACATCCTCAACCCCTACAGCCCGCAGCAATACCACGTGGTCATGGAAGTGGCACCCGAGTTCTGGCAAAACCCCGAAGTGCTGAAAGAACTGTACGTGAGCACCTCCGGCGGCGCAGTCTCGGGAACGCAGTCCACGCAGGCGGTGGCCGGCACCGTCGTGCTGGCGTCCGCCGGATCGGCCGCCTCCTCGAGCGCCACCATCGCCGAAGACGTCGCGCGCAATCTGGCGTCGAATTCGCTGGCCAACGCCGGCCGCGGCAATACCTCGACCGGCGCGGCGGTCAGCGTCGCCAGCGAAACGGTGGTGCCGTTTTCCGCATTCAGTCACTTCAGCACCGGCACCACGCCCGTGAGCGTCAACCACACCGGGACCTCGGTATCCACGTCCATCGCCTTCAACTTGCCGGAAAAGCAGACCCTGGATGTCGCGCTGGCCGCGATCGAGCGGACGATGAGCGCAATCCATATGCCCGTCAGCATCATCGGCGGAACTTACGGAACCGCCCGTTTATTTCAACAGAGCAACAGCAACACTCCGGTGATGCTGGTGGCCGCACTGATCGCGATCTACGTGGTGCTGGGGGTGCTGTATGAGAGCTACAGCCAGCCCCTGACCATTCTGTCCACCCTGCCCTCCGCAGGCGTGGGTGCGCTGCTGGCATTGATGGTCACCGGCACCGAGTTCAGTCTGATCGCGTTTCTGGGGATTCTGCTTCTTATCGGCATCGTGAAAAAGAACGCCATCATGATGGTCGATTTCGCGCTCGAGGCGGAACGCAACCTCGGAATGGATCCGCGCGCCGCCATTGCCCATGCCTGCTCCTTGAGGTTCAGGCCCATCATGATGACCACCTGCGCCGCCATTGCCGGCGCCTTGCCGCTGGCCATCGCTTCCGGCGACGGCACTGAAATGCGGCGGCCATTGGGGATCGCGATCGTGGGAGGCCTCGTGGTCAGCCAACTGCTCACGGTGTATACGACGCCGGTGGTTTACTTGTACATCCATCGCTACTGGAAGCATTTGAAACAGGGCAAGTACGCTCCCCCGCTCGCGCGCTCCGCCGATCCGACCTTAAGCGGTCATGGGTTGGGTCCCGTGGGAGCCGGCACATGATGCGCCTTACGCGTTCCATCGGCTTGGCGGCGGGGTTCGCCGCCGTTGCCGCGTGCGCGGTGGGTCCCAATTATCATCGGCCCAAGCTCGACGCCGCGCCCAACTACAAAGAGGCCGGCGACTGGAAACCCAGCGAACCCAACGACGTGCTCAACCGCGGGCCCTGGTGGGAGATATTCAAAGACGACGCCTTGAATCAACTCGAGCTGCGGGTCGATATTTCGAACGAGACCGTCAAGGCGGCCGCGGCCGCCTACGATCAGGCGCGGGCGTTGGTGGCGCAGGCCAGGGCGGGCTACTGGCCCACTGTCGGGGTCAACGCGGGAAAGGTGCGCGGCTCGACGGACGGCGGCCCCACTCGCACCTTGGACAGCGCGGGAGTCTCGGCCGGCTGGGATCTGGATATCTGGGGCC
>JBARBX010000214.1:0-1569 GCA_049793535.1 Steroidobacteraceae bacterium
TAGCTGGTGTTGACACGCTTCTCATGCGTGAATGCGAGCGCGGCAGCTTCAGTGTCGCGCGCGAATGGACTGACTGGGCCGATCCATGTCCATATGCTGCACTGGGCTTGCCAACGCGGCGACTCGATGCCAGGTCGCTGTTCGAGTTAGTCACCCTATTTGAGCAGCTGGACAGCCATGAATAAAAAGATTGAAAAATGTATTATCTTCAAATAAAATCAGACCAGTTATACACGTGGTCTGATATTTGTGCCCAAGAAAACCTCTTCCGCTTTACGAAAACGCAGACGGTCTCTTCTGCGGCGACTTCCCGCACTCACAGAGATCCTTCGTGGCTCACTCATCGAGCGTTACAAGCCGTGTGGCAAGCCAGGCTGCAAGTGTGCCGACGGTCCGGGGCACGGTCCCAAGTACTACCTATCGGTAAGTTATCCCGGCTTTCGACCTCGCATGGATTACGTACCGCAAGAGTTCTACGATCAGACCACCGAGTTTCTTGCCAACTACCAGCGAATCCGCGAGATTTTAGAGGAAATCTGCGAGATCAACCGCGAACTATTGCAGCGGCGCGAGGCGCTTTGAGGAGCCGCGATGGGCGACGCACCATCAGCGTGCTTCGCACCGTCGGAAATGGAAGCCGGCGCCGTTCTTCTGGCCAATATGCTCGAGGCTTGGCTGGACGACGCAGCCAATGTTTGGACACCTGAGGAGGCAGCTGGTGAACTCGAAAATAACGGAACAACATTACAGCAAACCCGCCTATGTCTATGTGCGCCAATCGACAATGGGGCAAGTTCGTCACCATCAGGAGAGCACCGAACGTCAGTATGCCCTTCGCGAGAAAGCACGGGAGCTGGGATGGAGCGAGACGGCGATCCGCACTCTAGACCGGGATCTCGGTCAGTCGGGAGCACAGATGGCGGGGCGCGAGGACTTCAAGACATTAGTGAGCGAGATCTCGCTGGGCCAGGTGGGTGCGGTTTTTGCCTTGGAAGTTTCACGCTTGGCGCGTTCCGACCTGGACTGGCATCGGCTGTTGCAGTTGTGTGCCTTAACGCAGACCTTGGTCATCGACGAGGATGGCTGCTACGATCCCAGCGATTTCAACGACGGCCTGCTTTTGGGATTGAAGGGCACCATGGCCCAAGCCGAACTTCATTTTCTGCGCGCGCGCCTCCTGGGTGGCAAGCTCAACAAGGCGAGGAAGGGTGAATTGCGTTTCCCCTTGCCGGTGGGATATTGCTACGACGAGCAAGCCGGCATTATTCCTGATTCCGATGAAGAAGTGCGTGCCGCCGTGGAACTGGTGTTTCGTTTTTTTCGTGAAACCGGTAGCGCCTATGCGGTAGTGCAGCGGTTCTTTGAAAATGGGTTGCGTTTTCCCAAGCGTTCCTATGGCGGAGCATGGGACGGGCAGCTCCTTTGGGGACGGCTCACCCATAGCCGTGTACTGAGCGTACTCAAAAATCCCTGCTATGCCGGGATGTATGTCTTTGGCCGCTATCAGTATCGTAAGCAAATCACGGCCGCCGGTGAGATTCGTAAACGGGTGCAGGTGGTAGCCCGGCC